>NZ_JBHWDU010000012.1:0-70301 GCF_042734825.1 Kitasatospora sp. NPDC059648
TCGTACTCGGCGGTGGCGGCTGCGGCCTTGCTGCTGTTGTCCTTGACCGCCCCAGTCAACTGCCGCCTGCCGCGCGGGAGATGGGCCTATGGCCCCGGGCGGACCCGGGACCATCGGCCCCCTCGTGACCGGCGGCGCGTTCCCCTACCGGTTCTGCTCGGCGACCCGGTCGGCCGGGTCGGCCCGGTCGGCGGCCTCCACCCGGTCGGCGGCGGCCGACGCCCGGAGCTCGGTGGCGTCCCAACTGGCCAGCAGCCGGAGGGATTCGGCGGACGGCGAACCGGGCTCGGCATTGTAGGCGACCAGCACCTGGTCAGCGTCCCCGGCCGGGCGCAGCGTCTCGTACTGGAGGCTGAGCGGCCCGACCACCGGGTGGTGCAGGCGCTTGGTGCCGTGGCCCTTGTCCTGGATCCGGTAGGTGGCCCAGAGGCTGCGGAACTCCTCGCTCTTGAGGGAGAGTTCGCCGACCAGCGAGGCGAGGGCCCGGTCGTCCGGGTAGCGCCCGGCGTCCAGCCGCAGCAGGCCGACGACGTCGCAGGCCTTGGTCTCCCAGTCCTCGAAGAGCTCGCGGGCGGCCGGGTCGAGGAAGACGTGCCAGGCCATGTTGCGCTGCTCGGGCGGCATCGCGGCGAAGTCCCCGAGCAGGGCGGCGCCGAGCCGGTTCCAGGCGATGATGTCGAGCCGCCGTCCGAGCACGTACGCGGGCACGCTCTCCATGCTGTCGAGCAGTTGCTGGAGCGCGGGCCGCACCCGCTGGGGACGGGCGGGACCGGGGCCGCCGGGGCGGCGGCGGGCGGGCTTGGTCAGCCGGCCGAGGTGGTCGCGCTCGGCGGGGCCGAGGCGCAGCACCCGGGCGATGGCGTCCAGCACGGCGGCGGAGACGTTCTCGCCGTGGCCCTGTTCGAGCCGGGTGTAGTAGGCCGTGCTGACTCCGGCGAGCTGGGCCAGCTCCTCGCGGCGCAGCCCGGGCACCCGTCGGCGGGTGGTGCCGGCCGGCAGGCCCACGTCCTGGGGCCGCAGCCGGGCGCGGCGGGATCGGAGGAACTCGCTGAGTTCGGTGCGCTGGTCCATGAGTGCAGTATGCGGGCCACAGCGGGCGCCGGGGCACGGGCGAGGGTGATACTGCGGTGCGTACGTTCGCCGATCGTACGTTCCGTTTACGTGCGATGAACACTGATCTGGTTGGGCCGGCCGGCCCGCAGCAGTCTGATGGGCATGACGAACGAGACGCCCCAGATCACGACCCAGAGCACCGCCACCGCCACCCGCACCGTCGCCGCCTACGCGGCCCAGCGGCCGAAGGCCCCGCTGGCGAAGACCACCGTCACCACCCGGGCCGTCGGCGAGCACGACATCGTGATCGACGTCAAGTACTCCGGCATCTGCCACTCCGACATCCACCAGGTCGGCGAGGACTGGGGCACCGGGATCTTCCCGATGGTTCCGGGCCACGAGATCGCGGGTCTGGTGGCCGAGGTCGGCCCGGGCGTCACCCGCTGGAAGGTCGGCGACCGGGTCGGCGTCGGCTGCTTCGTCGACTCCTGCCGGGAGTGCGACAACTGCCGGGCCGGCCTGCAGCAGTACTGCACCGGCGACGGCGGCATGGTCTTCACCTACAACGACACCGGCAAGGACGGCCGGCCCACCTACGGGGGCTACGCGGCCGAGCTGGTGGTGGACGAGGCGTACGCGCTGCGCATCCCCGACGCGCTGCCGCTGGACGCCGCCGCGCCGCTGCTGTGCGCGGGCATCACGCTCTACTCGCCGCTGGCGCACTGGGGCGCCGGCCCGGGCAAGAAGGTCGCGATCGTGGGCCTGGGCGGCCTCGGCCACATGGGCGTGCAGCTCGCCCACGCGATGGGCGCGGAGGTCACCGTGCTCAGCCAGTCGCTGCGCAAGCGCGAGGACGGTCTGCGGCTCGGCGCGGACCACTACCGGGCCACCTCCGACCCGGCGACCTTCGAGGAGCTCGCGGGCCGCTTCGACCTGATCGTCAACACGGTCTCCGCCGATCTCGACCTGACCGCCTACATCGGCCTCCTGCGCACCGACGGCACCATGGTGCAGGTCGGCGTGCCGGAGAAGCCGGTCTCCCTGCACCCGTTCCCGCTGGCCATCGGGCGCCGCTCGCTGGCGGGCTCGGCGATCGGCGGGCTGCCGGAGACCCAGGAGATGCTGGACTTCTGCGCCGAGCACGGCATCACCGCGCAGATCGAGCTGATCCGGGCCGAGCAGGTCAACGAGGCGTACCGGCGGGTGCTGGACGGCGACGTCCGGTTCCGCTTCGTGATCGACGCCTCGACCATCTGACCGCCGGTCCGCGAGGCGGACGGTCGGACGGAACGCCCCGCGCGACCGGTGCTCTCCCACCACCAGTCGCGCGGGGCGGCGCCGATGACTCCCGGCAGTCGTCAGGCGCCGGCAGCCGGTGACCCCCTTGCCGTCGACCCCCCGGCCGTCAGGCGCCGGCCCCCGCCGCCCGGCGCTGCGCACGCCGGTCCTCCCGCCGCTGCCGCCCACGGCGCAGCGGCTGGTCGGGGAGCCACCCGAAGGTCAGGCAGGCACCGACGACCCCGAGCAGCATCCCGATCAGGAAGCCGCCGAGGTTGGAGGTCACCCAGCTGGCCAGCGAGGCGAGCACCGCGAGGATGGAGTAGAACAGCCGCTGCGTCGGGTTGAACAGGATCAGCAGGCCGCACAGCAGCATCACCGAGGGCACCAGGTACCCCGCCAGGCCCACCAGCGAGATGTGCAGCAGGACGGGCAGCGGGGCCCACAGCGTGAACAGGACCTCGGCGCCGCCGAGCGTCACCAGCAGCCCGCCCCAGAACGGTCGTCCGCCCCGCCAGTCACGCCTGACCGGACCCGCGGGGCTCGCGGGCGCGGCGGTCGGAGCGGACGCAGCGGGAGCTGCGGCGGGGCCCACGGCGGGGGCGGTGGCAGCGGCGGGGGTGGCGGCCGTCCCCTGGGCCGTCACCGCCTCGGTCCGCGCCACGGCGCCCTCACCGGTCTCGGCCGGCTCCGGTACGGACTCCGTCATGCTCAGCAGCCCTTGGAGCTGAAGCTCAGCCGCAGGCTGGGCAGCTTGAACCCGACGGCGGTGCTCGCGTAGTTGTGCTGGTTGAGGTGAGTCAGCTGGACGTGGTCGGCCTGCTGGCCGAAGACACCGGGCTGGCCCTTCCCGACCGGGCCGGCCTTGGTGTAGGTGCTGGCGTCGCCGCCGATCTCGATGTTCTTGAACTCCGCGTCGCCGGACAGCAGATCGGAGTCGGTGGTGAGGTCGGACGCGGAGACCGGGGTGCCCTGGTCGCCCGCGTGGATCACCAGGCTGACGCCGCCGAGGTCGACGCTCTGGCACAGGTTGGTGATCTGGGCGCTCTTGATCGCCGACACCGCCACCAGCACCTGCCCGCCGGTGTTCCCCGCGTTAGGGCTGTCGGGGATCATCGAGTCCAGCGAGCCGAACTGGGCGAAGCCGTCGCCGTCGAGCTTGTCGGCGGTGATGGTGAACGGCATGCCTGAGATGGAGAACTGCGCGGCGAGCACGCCCTGGGCGGTGAGGGTCATCAGGATGCCCCCGACCGCGACGGCCGGTACGGCCATCAGGGCGGTGCGCTTGATCCGTACCCGGCCTCTTCTGGGCCCGGTCGGCGTCGGGGTCTCCGCCGCGACGGCGGCGTCCTCGGACATGGCCATGTGTGCTCCCTGTGGATGGAAACGGGTGTGCAGGCACTGGCACGTTGCCCTGGCGCGGACAGCGTTGTGCGCGTCCCGGCCGGGCCGTCCGCCGCTCGGCGGCGGGGCGGTCCGGTCGGAGCGCGGTGAGTAACTGGGAAGCTACTGCTCGGTAGTTGCCCGGTCAATACGGGTGCACGAAGGATCTTCACCAGTCCTCGACGCGAGCCGCCGGTCCGCCTCGGCCGGCCCGAGGAAGGGCGCGAGACAGAACATGCTCAACACCGGTAGCAGCTCCGTCAGTTGGTCGGTGCGGCCGGAGGCGATCCGGCGGTAGATCGCGCTGTACACGCCGCCCACCACCGCGTCCACCATCTCCGGAACCCCGACACCGCCCGGGAGTTGGGGCACATCGGCGAAGAACGCCCGGAAGCGGGTGATGAGTTGATCCCGCTCGCGTCGGCCGGCGGGCCCGACCGCCTCGATCTCGATCACCGCCATGGCCGCGAAGGGCGGTGTCCCGGCCAGGAGTTGGAGCATCACCCCGAGCGCCTCCCGGATCCCGGCGCACCAGTCGGATTCGGCCGCGAAGGCCGCCGCCATCCGCCGGATCACCACCCCGGTGCCGAACCGGTGCGCGGCCAGGAAGGCGTCCTCCTTACCGCTGAACAGCTCGTAGAAGACCGGCCTGGTCACCCCCGCCGCCCGGCAGATGTCACTCACCGTCGCGTGCTGGTAGCCGCGTTCGGCCACCGTACGGACCAGCCCGTCCAGCAGCCGTTCACGCTGGGTCGCGGCGACCACTCCGGCGGGCTGCCGGCGCGGGCCCGGCTTGATCGACCTGGCCGGATCACGGCCGGTCCTGGCACCCGGCAGCAGGAGCACGTCGGAACTCCGGAGGGGCTTGGGATACATCACCAACTCCTGTGGCCTGTATTGACTTTGACGCAACACGCGGTTTACAACACTGCCAGGTTTCCGACCGGTTCGGCGCGCAGGCCGCCACCGGCCGAGTCCGACACCGCTGCACCGCTGCACCGCTGCACCGCACGCAACACCGCCGAACCGCACGAGCGGGCCCGTGGCGCCGGGCCCGCCCCTTCTCGCGGTCCACCGGAGCTCCGGTACGCCGTGCACCTCCCCCGTCGTGCACACCACCACACCCGCACACGGGGATTCCCCCACCCGTCCCCGGACGGAGAGAGGCACCCTCATGCGCATCCGCCGCACGCTCGCAGCCGCATCCCTCGCCGCCATCGCCCTCACCGGTGCCGCCGTGGCACCCGCCCAGGCCTCCTCCGCCGCCGTCCTGACCCAGGGCAGCGCGTCCGGCCCGGCCATCGCCGTCGGTGACACCCTGGTCGCCAACCTGGCCGCCGGCACCGCCGCGACCTTCACCAACGGCCCCGGAAGCACCAGCGGGGTGAGCTGTGCCAGCTCCTCGTTCTCCGCGACCGTGACGTCCAACCCGGCCGCCCCCGGCAGCGCGACCGAGCAGCTCAACAGCCAGTCCTTCGGCTCCTGCACCTCCAACGTCTTCGGCGTCCGGAGCGTGAAGAGCGTCACCGCCACCAGCCTGCCGTACAGCAACACCGTCACCTCTGGCTCCGGCACCAACGTGTCGCTCAACGGCACAGGCGCCGGCCCGGTGGGCATCACGGTCGTCCTCAACACCCTCCTGGGCACCGTGAACTGCGTCTACCAGAGCCCCGGCGGCATCGCCGGCTCCACCTCGAACACCGACAACAGCATCAGCTTCTCCAACCAGCCCGCCAACCTGGTCTCCGGTCCCGGCCTGTGCTTTTCGACCGGCTACTTCAGCGCCTCCTACGGCCCGGTGACCGACACCTCGGTCGCCGGCAGCCCGGTCCTGTACGTCAACTGACGCACGGGAACGGCAGATCCACGCGAGCGGCGTACGGCGGGCAGCACCCCCCGTACGCCGCTCCACCGTGCGGCACCGGAACCCGGCGACAAGCAGGTGACCGGCCGGTAGGGTGGCGCCGCGCGGGCCCCGCGGAACGGGCCCGGCGAACCGGAACGGGGCGCGTCAGATGACCAGCGGCAGCAACGGGAACGGCGACGGCACGGGCTTCTTCACCTCGGTGGCGGACACCGCCGAACGGCTCGCGGCCACCGGCTACCTCGCCTCCACCGCCGTGGCCACCACCGTCTTCCTCGCCGACCGGCTCGGAAAGCCCCTGCTGGTCGAAGGCCCCGCCGGGGTCGGAAAGACGGAACTCGCCAAGGCGGTCGCCGAGCTGGGCGCCGCCCGGCTGGTGCGGCTGCAGTGCTACGAGGGCATCGACGAGGCCCGCGCCCTCTACGAGTGGAACCACGCGAAGCAGCTGCTGCGGATCACCGCCGGCCGCGACGAGGGCTGGGAGCAGGCCCGCGGCGACATCTTCGGCGAGGAGTTCCTGCTCGCCCGTCCACTGCTCACCGCCATCCGCGGCGAGGAGCCCACGGTGCTGCTGATCGACGAGATGGACAAGGCCGACGTCGAGGTCGAGGCCCTGCTGCTGGAGGTGCTCAGCGACTTCCAGGTGACCGTGCCCGAACTCGGCACCATCACCGCCGGCCGCCGCCCCTTCGTCCTGCTCACCTCCAACGCCACCCGAGAGCTCTCCGAGGCGCTGCGCCGCCGCTGCCTCTTCCTCCACCTCGACTACCCGGACGCGGAGTTGGAGCGGCGGATCGTCCGGCTCAAGGTGCCCGGGCTGGACGACACCCTGGCCGCCTCGCTGGTCCGGGTGGTCGGCGCGCTGCGCGCCATGGAACTGCGCAAGGCACCGTCCGTCGCCGAGACCGTCGACTGGGCCCGCACCCTGCTCGCGCTCGGCGCCGACTCCCTGGACGAGACCGTCGTCCGGGACACCCTCGGGGTGATCCTCAAGCACCAGGACGACGTCCGCAAGGCCGCCCAGAAGCTCACCCTCGCATGACCGCGGCAGGCCCCGCCGACACCGCCGCCCGGCTGACCGGCCTGGTCCGCGCCCTGCGCGGGCACGGCCTGCGGATCGGCCCGGCCGAGACGGTGGACGCCGCCGCCGTCCTCGACGTGCTCGGCTTCGCCGACCGCGAGCAGATGCGGGCCGGCCTGGCCGCCGCCCTGCTGCGCTCGGACGGCCAGCGGACGGTCTTCGACGCCACCTTCGACCTGTTCTTCCCGCTCGGCGTCGGCACCCCCGAAGCCCTGCGCGGCGAGCCCCCGCCCGTACCGGACGACCCCGAGCCGCCGCGCTTCGGCCGCCCCGACCCGCTGCGCGACCGGCTGCGCGAGCGCCTCGCCGCCGCCCTGGCCGCCGACGACCGCGCCGCCCAGGCCCGGCTGGCCGGCGAGGTCGTCGAGGCCTTCGGCCGGTACGGCGCCGGCAGCACCCCCGGGTCCGACGGCTGGTCCGCCCACCAGGCGCTGAACCGCCTCTCCCCCGAGACCCTGCTCGCCCGGATCCTCGCCGCGCTGCGCGAGAACCCCGGACGGGAGGGCCCCTCCCGGGAGGACCTCTCCGACCGCGTCCTCGCCGACGAGATCCGCCGCCGCATCCGGGACTTCCGCGCCCTGGTCACCGGCGAGGCCCGCCGCAGGGTCGCCGAACTGCGCGGCCCCGAACGGATCGCGGAGCGCGCCGTCGCCCCCACCGCCGACCGGATCGACTTCCTGTACGCCGGCCGCGAGCAGCTCGCCGAACTGCGCCGCACCGTCCACCCGCTGGCCCGCAAGCTCGCCACCCGGCTGGCCGCCCGGCGCCGCCGCGCCGCCAGCGGGCAGATCGACCTGCGCCGCACCCTGCGCCGCTCGCTCACCACCGGCGGGGTCCCGCTGCGCCCGGCGTACCGGCTGCGCCGCCCGGCCCGGCCGGAGCTGGTGCTGCTGTGCGACGTGTCCGGCTCGGTGTCGGGCTTCGCCGACTTCACCATGCTGCTGGTCCAGGCGATGGGCGAACAGTTCAGCAAGGTCCGGGTGTTCGCGTTCGTCAACCGCACCGCCGAGGTCACCGACCTGCTGCGGCGCGGCCAGGACGACCCGGCCCGCCTCGCTGCGCGCATCCTCACCGAGGCCAAGGTGACGGGCCACCACGGCAACAGCGACTACGGCTCCGCCCTCGGCGGGTTCGTCGACCGCCACCTGGACGCCGTCGGCCCGCGCACCTGCGTCCTCGTCCTCGGCGACGCCCGCAACAACCACCGCGACCCCAACCTGGACGCCCTGCGCCGGATCGTCGCCCGGGCCCGTCGGGTCTTCTGGCTCAACCCCGAACAGCCCGCGCTCTGGTCGACCGGCGACTCCGCCGCCCCGGCGTACGCGGACGTCGTGGAGATGCACTCCTGCCGCAACGCCCGCCGACTCGGCGAACTGATCGCCCGGCTGCTTCCGGTCTGACGCCCCGGAGAACGGCCGGGGCCGCCCGCCCGCGCGCTGGGGGCCAGCGGCGGGCCGACGGCCCCGGTCTGTCAGGCGGTCACCGGCCTCAGCGGGTGGTGGGGATGAGGTAACCGCACTCCTCGATCTGGACCACGTTCCCCGACTTGGCGAGGTAGTCGTAGTAGAGGCGGTCGCCGGTCTTCGGGCCGACGATGCCGTCCGCCTGGAGGCCGCGCCGGGCCTGGAAGTCGGTCAGCGCCGAGTAGGTGGCCTGGCCGTAGATGCCGTCGACGTCGATGTTGTAGCCGGCGTCCCGCAGCCCCTGCTGCACGCAGGAGACGGCCTGGCTGCGCTGGCTGGGCTTGATGTACGGAACGCCCGGGTCGGCGTGCGCGACACCGCCGAAGACGGAGACGGCGAGGAAGGCGGCGCCGGCGGTGACGGCACCGCGCTTGAACAGGCTGTTGATCATGGAAGTCCCCCCATGTGGAGTTTCGGGTCGTCCGGGCCACCGTGGCGGGGGACCGCACCTGGTGGGCGACGATCCCCGTTTCCGGACACGGCTCATGCTTGACGGCGCGCCACCCGTCCCGCCAGGGGGGAGGTGTCCCTGGGACATCCCATCCCACGGCGGCCTCCCGTCCCGCCGCGGCCGGGAACCGTCACCCGACGCGCAGGTGGTCCGGGGCCGGCCGCGGGGTGGCGACCGGCGGGCGGTCGGCGCACGGCGCCGCGGCCGGGTCGGGCCGCAGCGGCCACCAGAGGGAGCGGCCGAGCAGGGCCGCCGCCGCGGGGACCGTGACGAGGGAGAGGACCACGGCGGAGAGCAGGATCCCGAGGGTCAGCGAGAAGGCGATCTGCTCGCTGCCCGGGGTGGTGGCCAGGGTGGCGAAGGAGCCGGCCAGGACCAGGCCCGCCGTGGCGACGGCCGGGGCGGTGTGGCGGACGGCGCGGGCCACCGCGGCGCGGGCCGGGCCGGGGCGGTGCATCTCCTCGCGGATGCGGTCGGTGATCAGGATGTTGTAGTCGGTGCCCAGGGCGACGACGAACAGGAACAGCACCAGGGGCAGCGTGAAGGCGACGCCGGGCTCGCCCAAGCCGTGCTGGAACAACAGGGTGGCGGCGCCGAGGGTGGCGGCGAACCCGAGGCCGACCGCGAGCATCAGGACGACAGGAGCGAGCAGGCTGCGCAGGAGCAGCAGCAGGATCAGGGCGATCAGGGCGGCGGCGACCGGGAAGACCACGGTCAGGTCGTGGTCGACGGCGGTGGAGATGTCGGCGAAGATCGCCGCCGTGCCGCCGACGTGGCCGGTGGTCCCGTCCGGGGCGTGCGCGGCGACCGCGGCGCGGACCGGCCCGGAGGCGAGGTCGCGGGCCCGCTGGCTCTGCGGGTCGGCGTTCAGGTAGAGGTCGATCCGGGCGGCGCGGTGGTCGTCGGCGAGGACGGTCCGGCCCACCTGCCCGACGCCCTCGACCCCGCTCAGGGCGTGGGCGAGGCCGTCGAACCGGCCGGCCTCCAGGGTGCCTCCGCCCTCGGCCACCAGGTAGACGGTCGTCGGGTCGGACACCCCGGCCGGCAGGGCGCGGGAGATCTCCGCGGCGGTGGCGGTGGCCGGTGTCCTGGTGTCGTCGGCCTGGCTGTAGTTCATCCGGAGCCCGGCCGTGCCGCCCGCCAGCGCGCCGAGCAGGGCGACGGAGACGAGCAGCAGCGCCAGCGGCCGGCGGGCGACGAGGTCGCCGAGGCGGGCGGCGAGGCCCGGTCGCGGCACCCTCCGCAGGCTGCGCGACGGCCAGAAGATCTTGCGTCCGCAGGCGGCCAGCAGGGCGGGCATCAGGGTCAGGCTGCCCAGCAGCATGATCAGCACGGCGACGGCGATCGCCGGGCCGAGCGAGCGGAACTGGCCGAAGCTCGCCACGCCCAGGGTGGCGAAGGCGGCCACGATGGTCAGCGCGGCCGACGTGATCGCGGTGCCGACCCGGCCGGACACCTCGGCCGCGGCCTCCCGGGCGGGCTGCTCGGGCCGCGCCCGCAGCTGCTCCCGGAACCGGAAGAGCAGGAACAGCAGGTAGTCGACGCCGATGCCGAGCAGGACCACGGAGATCAGGCCGGGGGTGCCGGCGTCCAGCTTGAGGCCGGTGAGCGAGGCCGCGCCGGCCACGGCGCCGGTGGCCGCGCCGCCGATCACGGCGACCGCGAGCAGCGGCAGCACGGCGGCGAGGACGCTGCGGAACACCAGCACGTTGAGCAGGACGATCAGTCCCGTGACGAGGGCGCTGCCGATCGTCGCGGCGGTGCGGTTGGCGTCGGCGCTGTCCGCCACCTGGGCGAGGCCGCCGGTGAACCCGGTGCGCATCCCGAGGTCGGCGAACCGTGCGCGGGCGTCGTCCCGGAAGGCCCGGAAGACGCCCTGCACGCCTTCCTCGGAGGCGTTGCCGGTGAGTTCCACCGACAGCAGTTCGAAGGTCCGGTCGGGCGCCACCACCGCGGGGGCGATCCGGGGCGTCTGGGAGTGGTCGGGGACGAGGAACTCCGGCTCGTCCTCCCGCCGGGGCATCGTGACCCGGTGGGTGGCGAGCTTCGCGGCCTCGGCCTCGATCCGCTGCTGGTCGGCGGCGCCGAGCGCCTTGCCGTCGGTCCGGGCGACCAGCACCGTGACCGTGGTGGCGTCCGACTCCACCCCGAAGTGCTCCTCGGCGATCCGAAGGGCGGCGGCCGAGTCGTAGCTCCGGGGCAGGAAGTCCCCGCTCTGGGACTCGGTCACCCGGGACATCAGCGCCGGGCCGAGGACCGCCAGCCCCATGCCCAGCACCGCCCACAGGGCGATGACCTTCCACGCGTGTCTGGTGGCGAACCCGGTCAGTACGCGGATCACGATTCCTCCGGCTGATGGACGCGAACGTCGGCTTCGGCGCCGGGAGTTCCCGGCGCCTGTCTCCAGACCATCAGGTGAAGGGGTGCCCGAGCGTCCGAGCAGCGGACGATCCGGGCCGGGGCCCGCGGTCCCCCACCTGCGGCGGAACCGGGACCGTGGTCCTGGTCCGGGCCCCTGCTCCTCCGCCCGGGGGACCACGCCCGGGCCGGACGGCCGATGCCAGAATGGGGGCGTCAGCGCTGGTCGGCCGGGAGGAATCAGATGGACGGGCGTCAGCGCCCCGGGGTGGACACTGCTGCGGACGGGCCGCAGGGGGACTGGACGGACCGCCTGCCGTGGACCCGTACCGACGCCCTGGTGGCCATCGGCGCCGGCACGCTGGACCTGCTCGGCTACCTGCTGCTCGGCCCGCTGACCGACACCCGCAGCATGTCCGTGCCGGGCTTCGCGTTGACCGTCCTCTCCGGTCTGCCGCTGCTGGCCCGGCGCAGCCACCCGGTGCCGGCGCTGGCCGTCGTCCTGGCGCTCCAGGCGGCGGCCGACCTGCTCTCCCCGATGGGCTCGCACTTCGGCGGGGTGGTGACCGTCGCGCTGTACTCGGTCGGGGTGAACCGGAGCGTCCCGGTGACCGCGGCCGCCGTGTTGATGACGGCGGTGAGCACCACGCTGAGCCAGTTCCGCTTGCACGCCCCGCTCTGGGAGCAGCTCGTCCCCGACCCCGCGGCCGCCGTCATGGTGGGAACGGCCGGTCTGGCGGTGGCCCGCTGGCAGCGCGAGGTGGCCGCCAACCGCCGGCTGCTGGCCGACCGCGCGGTGGCCGAGGAACGCCGGCGGATCGCACGGGAGTTGCACGACATCGTGGCCCACCACATCACCACGATGCAGCTGATGGCCGGCGGCGCCCGCGCCAACCTCGGCCGACCGGAGGTGGTCCGGGACGCCCTGGTCACCCTGGAGTCCTCCGGACGGCTGGCGCTGCGCGAGATGCGCCAGCTGCTGAACGTCCTGCGGGCCGGCGACGAACCGGACTCCGCCCCGCCGCTGCCGCAGCCCGGGGCGGACGAGGTGGGCAGGCTGGTGGACGAGTCCTGCCTGGCCGGACTGCCCACCGAGCTGACCGTCGACGGGCCCCCTCGTCCGCTGCCGCCGACCGTCGGCCTGACCGTGTTCCGGATCGTCCAGGAGGGCCTGACCAACGCCCGCAAGTACGCCGGCCCGGCCCGGGCGTCCGTCCGCCTGGCCTACCATCCGGACCGGGTGACGGTCGAGGTGCGGGACGACGGCGGAGGCGCGCCACCGCCGGAACGCGCGCCGGGCGCGGGCCCGGCCGGGTACGGCCTGCTCGGCATGCGCGAGCGCGTCGCCCTGCACGGCGGCACCCTGACGACCGGCCCCCGGCCGGACGGCGGCTTCGCGGTACGGGCCGAACTCCCGCTGTCCTGCGCCGAATCGGCCGAGGCGGCCCTCCAGCACGGGCAGGCGGTCCGATGACCGGCGGCACCGGCCCGGCCGAGGGCGCCGGCCGCGCGATCAGGGTGCTCGTCGTGGACGACCAGCCGCTGGTCAGGCGCGGCCTGTCGCTGATCCTGTCCCCCGACCCGGCCCTCGACGTGGTCGGCGAGGCCGAGGACGGCGAGCAGGCCGTCGCCGCCGCCCTCCGGCTGCGCCCCGACGTCGTGGTGATGGACATCCGGATGCCCGTCCTGGACGGCGTCGGCGCGACCCAGCGGCTGGCCCGGGACCTGCCCGGCTGCCGGGTGCTGGCCCTGAGCACCTTCGACATGGACGAGTACGTGGTGTCCGCGCTGCGCGCCGGAGCCCACGGGTTCCTGCCCAAGGACGTCTCCCCGGAGGACCTGGCCGCGGCGATCCGGACCGTGCACGCCGGGGAGGCGGTGGTCGCCCCGCGCCTGCTCACCCGGCTGATCTCGACGTACGTCCGGGCACCCGTCGCCGCCGCCGTCCCGGCGCCGCCCGCCCTCGCCACCGGCGAGCTCACGCCCCGCGAGGTCGAGGTCTGGCGGCTGATCGCCACCGGCCTGGACAACGCCGCGATCTCGCTGGCCCTGGACATCAGCCAGTCCACGGTGAAGAACTACATCACCAGCATCTTCGGCAAGCTCGACGTCCGGGACCGCGCCCAGGCCGTCATCGCGGCCTACGAGTCCGGCCTGGTCACCGCCCGCACGGGCAGCGGCGACCAGGCCGGGCTGGGGACGTAGCGCCAGCCCCGGGCAGGGCCACGGCGGCTCCGGTGTTCATTGCACCTCGACGGTGTAGTGCCGCTCGCCCTGGTCCGAGCCACCAGCGGTGCCGGTGTGGTTGGGGTTGCGCAGGGTGATGGTCGCCCGGCCGGGATTGGGGCCGGCCCGGAAGACGAAGTAGTAGCGGCCGCCGGAGCCGGCCGAACCGGTGGCTCCGATCAGGTCCTTGAGGCCGAAGTTCTTGACGTACTCGTCGCCCACGGTCTGGACCGCGGCCGGGTCGGGAGCCGGGTCGGCCACGCTCCAGACCTGGCCGGTCACCCGGTGGGCGCTGACCTCGACCGAGAACAGCTCGCCCGGTTTGACGGCCAGTTCACCGGAGTCCGCGGCGAACACCGTGCCGTGGTCGAGCCTGCCGGTGGTCATCCGGTGGACCACCACCGCCCCCACCACTCCAGCGACGGCCAGCAGGGCGAGCGCCACGACCAGGATCCGACGCCAGTTCACGCGCTCGCCTCCCGGTGGGTGACCCGCAGTGCCAGCACGGCGGCGACCGCGTCGAGCCAGCGGGCGACCAGGAGGTCCCCGGTGGCGTCCCCGACGACCATCGCGGCCGCCTCCAGCCAGCCGCGCGCCACCGCCGCCGCCGGGCCGGGCAGCGGCTCGGGCAGGTCGGCCGCGAAGCGGGTGCCGCCGGAGCGGACCACGTCGCCGAGGAAGACCAGGGCGCGCGGCATGGCACCGAGCCGGTCGACGGTGATCGCGGCGGCCACCGCGCCGTCGCCGAACAGCGTCGAGCGGTGCGGCCCCGCGGCGGGCAGGCCGAAGCGCAGCAGCACCTCGACGTCCAGCTCGGCCAGGCGGGCGTCGCTCATCGACTGCGGAGTCGGTCGGGGGGAAGTGCTCACGTGCTCACCTCGGGCCTCACTGGGGCATCTGGACGTGGTCGGCGATCGGCATGTTGCCGCCCTGCGCCGCGCCCTCCATGTGGTTGTTGACGAAGTCGTTCTCGCTCACCCAGACGGTGTAGCCCCAGGGATTGTAGATCTCCAGCTGGTCGCCGCGATGACCGATGATCATCATCTGGTGGCCGTCCGGACGGAACCAGGTGTCCTCCTTGACCCCGATCGGCACCGGCTTGCCCTGGTCCACCGCCGACTCGACCTGGGCCAGCACGTCCCGGCGCTGCTCCGGGCCCTCCAGGTCGACGGTGTGGTAGCCCGCTCCGGTGTGCTTGCCGATCTCGTCGTTGGCGGCGTCCTTGGACTCGCCGTCGCTCATCCCGTCCTGCCACTCGTTCCACCAGTTCTTGGTGTCGTAGACGCGGTCGGCTTCCTTGAGCCAACGGTCGTACGCGGCCTGGCCGTTGTCGTACTTCGGGTCACCGGGGTGGCCGCCGGTGGTGAGCTGCAGCGAGTAGAGCGGGTCGACCATCGCCCGGGCGGTGACGGTTGAGGCGGCCACGCAGGTCGGCTTGTCGCCCTGGTTCCACGCCACGCCCTGGTAGGCGGTGGCCGACTGGTTCGTGGAGGCGGAGTCGATCTGCACCGGCGAGAGGCGCTGGGCCAGCCAGGCGGGGTCGTCGCCGTGCCCGTGGATCTGGTCGTCGAAGGCCTTGATCTCGTCGTAACCGTGCCCGGCGGCCAGCGCCTTCATCAGGTAGGCGCGCTCCTCGGGGGACTTGCTGCCGGCCAGCAGCTGGTCGAAGCGGGCCCGGTCGGCGTCGCTCATCTTGTCCATGAACTGGCCGGCCCGGGTCACGTCGTTGGCCGTGAGGATGGTGCCGAACTGGTCGCTGCCGGCGACCTCCGCGTCCGCGACGACCAGCTTGTCGGCCGCGCCCAGGCCCTTGTTCTTGAAGCTGGCGGCCAGCGCCTTGTCCGCCAGCGCGTGCAGCTCCCGGGCGGCGGCCCGGCCGGCCTCCTCGGCCTTCACCGCGGCGTCGAAGATCGACTTGATGCCCTCCTTCGCCTGCGCGTGGGCGCGGTGCATCTTGTCATCGTCCCAGTGGACCAGGTCCGGCCCGTCGCTGAAGGTGATGTCGTGCAGCAGCTTCAGCGCCTCGCTCAGCGGCGCGTGGCCCTGCCCGTGCAGGGACTGCGCCTCGCTGAGCGCGGAGGCCAGCGCCTTGAGCTGGTCCCGGCCCTTGCCCAGGATCTCGTGGCAGCGCCCGAGGTCGTCGGCGGAGGCCTTGACCACCTCGGCGGCCTTCTCCCCGACCTGCCCGGTCCAGGCGTCCGGCAGGTGCTGGGCGCCCACCCGCGCCACCTTCATCTGGACCGTGTCCAGTTGGGAGACGGCGGTGTTGTAGGCGGCGGCGAGCTCGCCGAGCTTGCCCGGGTCACCCTTGGGCGCGGGCAGCTGGAGGGCGTCGTGCACCGCGTACTTGAGGTCGCCGGCGCCCCACATGCCGTGGGACTCGTCGATGGTCTTCTTCAGCCCCTCGACCTTCTCCCGCAGGGAGGGCTGGTCGACGCCGAGCGGGTTGAGCGGGTCCATGCCGTGGTCGGGCACCGTCACGCCCCCTGGTGCTGGTACTGGTACTGCTGGCTGACGCCGTGATCGGTGGTGGTGTAGTTGGCCGCGGTGGTGTGCACCTTGCCGCCGAGGTCGTTCAGGGCGTCCACGTTCACTCCCAGTTCGTCCTGCCAGGCCTGCCAGAACGCCTTGGCCGCGTCACTCGCGCCGTACTCGCCGAACGTGTCCTCGCCGGACATGCCGAGCTTGCCCAGTGCGTCCTTCACCGAGCCCACGTCCGTACTCGCCGCTATCAGCTGGTCACCCGCGTCCCCGAGCTTGTCCGGATGGGCACTGAACCCCACCCCGACCGAGCCGTTGTCGCC
This sequence comes from Kitasatospora sp. NPDC059648, assembly GCF_042734825.1. Lineage (NCBI taxonomy): Bacteria > Bacillati > Actinomycetota > Actinomycetes > Kitasatosporales > Streptomycetaceae > Kitasatospora > Kitasatospora sp. NPDC059648. The sequence goes on from NZ_JBHWDU010000012.1 coordinate 15,962, forward strand.
GCCGCTCATGCGTCTCCCCCGATCTCCCGGTCGCCCCCTCCGTGGGGCGGCGGTCAGTATAGGGGCAGTTCTGCCGTTCGATCCGGCCCTGAACAGCGACTTGGACAGGTGCTCGCACAACCCGCGCGATCTGCGCGGAACGATCACATGACGTGGGGCCGTCGGATGACAAGGGCTGCTGCGGCCACGGTGCCGAGGCAGACGTGGCCGCGCTGGTCACAGCGGGTGGCGACCGCTCGGGGCGAACCGGATGGCTCCTAGTCCAGGCTCTCCAGGAAGTCCAGCAGCGCCCCGGTCACCTCGGCCGGGCGCTCCTGCTGGGTCCAGTGCCCGGTGTCCGGCAGCCGGACGTGCCGGTGCAGCCTGGGCAGCCGGCCCAGCAGGTAGGCCAGGGCCTCCGGCGGGATCATCGCGTTGACCAGGTCCTGCTCGCCCGCGACGTAGAGCGCCGGCACCTCTACCGTCACTCCGGTGAAGGCGGCCAGCAGTTCGGCGTTGCGGTCCAGGTTGCGGTACCAGTTGAGCCCGCCGGTGAAGGCCCGCCCGCCGTGCAAGGCGTAGTCGGCCGTGAAGGCGTCGAGGTCCGCGTCGGTGAGCCAGTCCGGCAGCTTCTCGGGCTCGGGGACGGTGTCCAGCAGGGCCTTGCCCTCGGGGACGATCCACGGGCGCGGCACGCCGTCCGGCTGGACGCCGCACAGGATGCGCCGCAGGCTGGACTTGACGTCGGCCGCCAACTCGGCGTCGGCCCGGCCCGGTTCCTGGAAGTAGATCTGGTAGAAGCCGTCCCCGAAGTTCTCCCGGGCGGCCCGCAGCGGCGGCGGCCCGCCGACCGGCAGCGGCGGCACGCTCAGCCCGGCGACGCCGCGCACCAGGTCCGGCCGCAGCGCCGCGGTGGCCCAGGCGACCGGCGCGCCCCAGTCGTGCCCTACGACCACGGCCCGCTCCGCGCCGAGCGCGCCGATCAGCGCGGTCACGTCGCCGACCAGGTGCAGCAGGGTGTACTTGTCCACGTCCTCCGGCTGCGAGCTGCGGGCGTAGCCGCGCTGGTCTGGGGCGACCACCCGGTACCCGGCCGCGGCGAGCGGTGCGAACTGGTGCCGCCAGGAGTACCAGCTCTCCGGGAAGCCGTGCAGCAGCAGGACCAACGGCCCGTCTCCCTGTTCCGCGAGGTGCAGCCGTACGCCGTTCACCTCGACGTGGCTGTGCCTGATCGCCTCGTTCAACTCCCGCTCCCGGTTCGGCCCGACAAGAGGTCAGTTCGGTACGGACCTGCCCAGCGCGGCGGGTCCGGAACCCCGGGGACGCGAAGCGGCCGAGGCCGCCCCGGAGTTCCGGGACGGCCTCGGCCTCAGCTTTCGCTGAACTGATTGAGCGTCAGTTCACCGTGTAGCTGTAGGGGATCGCCGCGAGCACCGAACCGGTGGTGCCGAGGCTGTTGTTGGCGGTCGGCACGAAGGTCGGGCCGGACACCAGGTAGAGCACACCCTTGACCGTGCTGCCCTTCGGGCCGGTCGGGGTGACGGTCACCTGCAGCGAGCCGGTGGCGCCGGGGGCGACGGTCACCAGGTTGGCGGCCGGGGCCGAGGCGTTGACACCGGAGGCGAACGGGTCACCGGTGCTGGAGGTCAGCGCCGGGTCGAACGCCAGGGTGTGCGCGGTGGCGCTGATGGTGGCGGTGCCCTTCGGCGCGCCGGCGGGGCCGAACGGGCCGATCTGCTGGACGAAGGTGCCCCAGGCGCCCGGGACGACCGGCTGCTCGGCGCTGCCCTTGGAGGTGGCGACCGAGATGGTCGAGCCGTCCTGGGCCTTCTTCAGGTCACCGAAGAGGTCCGGCGAGGCGGTGGTGGCGCTCAGCTCCACCTGCGCCGGCGTCGAGGACGCCGCCACGGCCTTGAGCTGGTCGGTGCCCGGGGGCACCAGGAAGCTCGGCACCGAGGAGGTGAGGCTCAGCGGCAGGTTGACGCTGGCCGAGGCCCCCTGCGGCACCAGCGGCAGGTCGACGCGCTTGTCGAGGCGGCCGTCGGCCGCGATCGACTGGGGGGCGACCGTGTTGTTGGTGTAGTTCACGTTGACGGTGACCGGCTTGCCGGCCGCCAGCTTGGTCTTCGCGTCGTTCGGCAGACCGGCCGCGGTGGCCTGGTTCTGGTTGAACGCGATGGTGCCGGCGAAGTCCTGCGAGAGCTCCTGGCCGCTGACCGGGCCGAGCACGTTCAGGACGAAGCGCCAGTGGCCCTCGGCCGGGTCGACCGTGGTGGCCGAGACGCCGTTGGCGGTGCCGGTCACGTTGCCCTGGGCGTCGAACAGCGCGTTGCCCTCGATGTCGATCGGGGTGCCGTTCGGGCTGATCAGCGCGCCCTGCATGAACAGGTTCGCGTCCTTGGCGACGGTGACGCCGACCCGCAGGTCCTTCTGGCCCTTCGGGACGTCGAAGCCGTAGGCGAACATCTGCGTCGGCGAGGAGCCGCGGCCGTTGCCACCGGTGATGGTGCCGGTGAAGGTGCCCTTGCCGTCCTTGACCGGGACGAGGCTGCGCAGCACGACCGGAACGCTGGTGGTGTTGCCGTTCGAGCTGGAGACCACGACGGCCTCGCTGCTGTCACCGCTGGTCGCCGGGGTGGTGAGCTGGACCTTGAGGGTCTTGGTCTCACCCGGCTTCAGGTCGGTGGTGTTCGGGCTCACCGAGCCGGCCGGGACGGCGCGCTGGGTGGAGGTGCCGAGCTGGACGTCGCCGGTGTAACCGGCCTTGCCCGCCGGGGTGTAGAGGACCGCGGTCCACTCGCCGGCCACCGGGTGCGGGACGTCGACCAGGCCGTAGTTGGCCGGGGTGGCGCCGCCCTGCGGACGGGTGTTGGTCTCGAAGCGGCCCGACGGGTCGAGCAGCGTCATGCGGACCACGGGGCCGTTGGTGACCGGGTTCGGGCCGCCGTGCCAGGCGATCGACGCCGCGAGGCGGTCGGCACCGGCCGGAACGGTGAACTTGACCTGCTTCTGCACCCAGGTGGCACCGTTGGTGGCGTACTTGAAGGTGTCGGTCGCGGCCGAGTCCAGCTTGACGGTCTGCTGGTTGTTCGCCTGCGGGGCGAAGCTGCGGGTGGTGGCGCTCACCGACTGGGTCTCGTCACTGGTGTTGGTGACGGAGACGTCGGCGGTGTGGGTCGAGCCCGGGGTGCCGGAGATGTTGACCTGGCCGGTGTTGACCACGACGGTGCGGGCACCGTCGGTGCCGTCGCCGTCGTCGTAGCCGCGGGCGGCCTCGACGGCGGCCCGGACGTTCAGCAGACCGGCGCCCTGCTCCTCGGCCGGGACGCCGAGGTCGGAGGCGGTGCCGGTGATGAACTTCTTCACCAGCGCCGGGGACGGCGAGTCGCCGCCATGGGTGTCGCGGTAGGCCTGGATGACCAGGGCCGCGGCACCGGTGACGAACGGGGCGGCCTGGCTGGTGCCACCGAACGACTGGATGTTCGTGGGCTTGCCGTTGAAGTTGGTGCAGTCCGCGAACTTGGAGGTGTCGGCGGTGCACAGCGCCCAGTCCGACTCGCCCGGGGCGACCAGGTCGAGGGTCCGCCCGGCCATGGTGAAGCCGCCCGAGGACAGCGCCGAGATCCGGCTGTTGCTCCAGGTCCCGTTGGAGAACTTGGAGGCCGCGTAACCGGTCTGCTGGTAGTTCTGGTTGTCCGTCGAGGCGCCGACCGAGATCACGTACGGGTCGGTGGCCGGGGTGCCGATGGTGCCGCTGAGGCCCGCGTCACCGGTGGAGACGGCGACGGTGACACCGGCCTTGACGGCCTGCTCGTTGAAGAGCGCGATGGTGTCGTGGGCGCCGCTGTCCGGGGTGACGTTGCCGCCGAAGGACTCGTTCAGCACGTCCACGTGGGCGACCCGCACCGCGTAGTCGATGGACTGCAGGATCGACGAGTTGGACATCATCTCGCCGCCGGCCTTCAGGGCGACCAGGTCGGCGTCCGGGGCGAGGCCGCGGATGTGGATGTTGCAGCCGGCCGGCAGCGGGTGCGAGGCGTTGACCCACTGCGAGACGTCGTAGGTCTGACGGCCCTGGGCGATGACCGCCGAGGCGTCGCCGAAGGCCTCGGCGCCACCGCTCGGCGTGTTCCAGCCCTCACCCGAGAAGTCCTGGTAGTCGACCACGGCGTGCGAACCGTCGGCCCGGATGAAGTCCGGGTTGTTCGGGTCGAGCGCGTCGGCGATGTAGGCGACCTTGACGCCCTTGCCGGTGGCCAGGTTCTCCACGCCGGGGTTGCCGTTGCCGGTGTAGGCGTGCACCGAGTAGAGGCCCTCGGGCTCCATCAGCGGCTTGGACGGGTCCGAGGGGCAGACCGTGTTGGTCGCGTTCTCCTGGGAGGCCTGGCCGTTGCTGCCCGAAACGGCCTTCGACGCGTCGCCGGACGTGCCCGAGGACGGGGCCGCGGTGTTCGCGTCCTTCTTCGCCGTGGCCCCGGCGACCGGGGCGACCTGGACCTGGGTGTCCGCGACGACGGCGGCGACCGCCGGGTCGGCCTGCAGCGAGGCGCGCAGGGCCGGGCTGACCGTGGCCGAGAAGGCGTTGCCGACCACGAAGCTCTTGACGTTGGTGCCGCCGTTGGCCTTGACCTTGTTCAGCAGCGGCGCCTGCGAGCTGGCGGTCTTCTGCTGACGGGCGCCCAGGTGGCCGTGGTCGGCCGGGGCGTCCGCTATCTGGTCCTTGAGGATCACGATCACCGGCGCCGGCGCCCCGTCCGAGGACGCCTGGGCGTTCTGCGGATCCTGGGCCGGAGCCGCGCTGGCGATGGTCCCGAGGCTCAGGACCATGGAGGCGGCGGTGACGGTGACGGCGGCTGCTAGCTGGGTCTTGCGCCAGCCGATCAATGGACATCCTTTCGTCTGATGAGACGTCAGGTTGCACGGCTGAGCATACCCGGATCCTGGTCGGACGCGTGTGCTCCGGACCGCGCGTCCCGACAGCGGACGCATTCCAGCGCATCCGGCACGACCACGACAAGGGGCGAAATCCCCATCAGAAAGTAAAAATGACCATCAGAAAGTAAAATACACAGTATAAATCCGGCGTCGTCCGCCCCTTTTTCACCGATCAGAGCCGGTCGGAGAACGGTGAGAACTGAGCGATCGACCTGCAAAAAGTGCCAGTGGCGAACTCTGGCCACCGGCGGAACATCGCCACCGACTGCCTACTTGTCGACACTGCGACCCTTCCTTCCCCTCCGAGCGCGGTCGAAACAACGCACTTCGACGGGGCCGGGCCGGACGCCGCGCGGGCGGCCGGGGAGTTCGTCCACGCACCCCGGCCGCCGGCGGTTCCGGTCACGAACCGTCAGGAGGACGCGGCCAGCCGCTCCTGGGCATCCGCGAGGTCCTCGGCCGTGGGCGCGTCGTCCTGGGTCAGCCGGTGGCGCCAGTACCCGGTGAAGTCGATGCCCTCCTTCGACACCCCGTGCTCCTCGACCAGGCACCGGCGCACCGCCCGTACCGCCCCCGCCTCCCCGGCCAGCCAGACGAAGGGCCGCCCGCCCGGCAGCACGCCGCCCCGGAACGCCCCGGTCAGCACGCTGCCCGGAGGCGCGCCGTCCCGGTGCAGCCAGCGCACCTCCAACTCCGCCCGGCCCCGGAGCTCCTGGCGCTCCGCCCGGTCCTCGACCTCGATCCACGCGTACGCCCGCACCCCCTCGGACAGCGCCTCCAGCAGCGTCGCCATGGCCGGCAGCGCGGTCTCGTCCCCGGCCAGCAGCACCCAGTCGGCCTCCGCCGCGGCCTCGGCGAACGGGACCGGCGGGGCGTACAGCGCGGACGGTCCGACCAGGCCGAGCACGTCCCCCGGCGCGGCCCGCAGCGCCCAGGCGGCGGCCGGACCGGCGTCGCCGTGCAGCACGAAGTCGATCTCGATCCGGCGGGTGCCGGGGTGCCGGCGGCGCAGGGTGAAGCTGCGCAGCGGCGGGCGCTCGGCCTCGGGGATCGCCAGGTAGGCCTGGTACCAGCCCATCGGGTCGCCCTGCTGGACGGGCAGCACCGGCCGGCGCCGACCGGGGCGCGGGAAGCAGAGCTTGAGCTGCTGGTCGGGCGTGGTGCCCACGGTGTCGGCCAGGGCCTCGGCCTCGAAGGTGACCCGGGCCGTGCGCGGCGTGATCCGGTCGACCGCCACGACCTCGGCAAAGGTGACTGGCAGTGTCATCGCGAAACCCCTTCGGTGCGGAATGCTGATAACCTTACGACATAAAGAGTTCCCGTCGGGCAGATACTTTACGCCATAAGGAGACACTGGGATGACCGTCTACGCGGGGCAGGGAGACCCCGACCGCTCACTCGCCCTGCTCTGGGGCCGGGCCGAGGAACCGCGCACCGGGCGCAGCGGCCCGAAACCGGGCCTGAGTGTGGACGCGATCGTCTCCGCCGGAATCGCGGTGGCCGACGCCGAGGGGATGGCCGCACTGTCGATGCGCGCCGTAGGCGAACGGCTCGGCCGCACCGCGATGGCGCTCTACACCTACGTGCCCGGCAAGGCGGAACTGCTCGACCTGATGCACGACCGGGTGCTCGCCGAACTCCCCGGTGAACTCCCGCCGTCGGACGGCTGGCGGGCCGCCGTCACCGCCTGGGGCGAGCAGCTGTACGCCTGCTACCTGCGCCACCCCTGGGTGCTCCAGGTCTCGCAGGCCCGCCCCGTCCTCGGCCCGGCCGAACTCGCCGCGATGGAGAGCCTGTTGACCGCGCTCCAACCGGCCGCGCTGGCCCCGGAGCGACTGCGCGGGGCGGTCGCCGCGCTCTGGCAGTTCGTCCGTGGCACGGCAGCCGCCACCGCGGACGCGCGTGGCGCGGCGGCCGCCACCGGCGTCGCCGACGAGGACTGGTGGAACACCCGCTCGGCCCGTCTCGCCGAACTCGCACCGGACTTCCCGCAGCGCTTCCCGCTGCTGACCGCCCTGCAGAGCACCGGCGGCGGAGCGCCCGAGGACGGCGGCCGGGAGGCCTTCCGCACCGGACTCGCGGTGCTGCTCGACGGGGTGGCCTCGGGGGCCGGGGGCTGAACGCCACCGAAGGGTTCAGGGCCGGCCCTGGCGCACCTGGCGCACCTGGCGCACCTGGCGGGTCAGCCCTTGCGGGCGGCCGGGATCGCCAGCAGGACGCCGAGCACCAGCAGCGCGGCGTACCCGGCGGTCTCGTGGCCGTCCGGCACCAGGAAGCGGACGAAGCCGAACAGCCGGAAGCCCCCGAGCCGGTCGGACACCAGGCCGGAGCCTCCGCCCAGGATCAGCACGAAACCGAGGTAGCCGAGCAGGTTCTTCATGCCCCCGAGCCTAGGAATCCGCCGCCGCCCGCCCAACCGACTTTCGGCGCGACCGGCGATCACCAAAGTCGCGGGCGCCGGGCAGACGGGCGCCCGCCAGACGGGCGCCGGACGGGCGCCGGACGGGCGCCGGACGGGCGGACCGACGGGCAGGCGGACAGGCGGACAGGCGGGCGCCGGAGGGCCGGTGGCTCGGACGGAGCAGCAGGCACGGCGGCCCGGCGGCGGCGCCGGTACGTTCGCCGTGTGCAGCAGAAGCGTCAGCAGAAGTCACCGTCCGTCACCACGATCGCGGTCGCCTCCGCCGCCTCCGCCCTGGTGCTCGCCGCGGGCGCCCCGGCGGCCCTCGCCCAGGACACCGGCTCCTCCACCGTCGGCGGCGAGCGGCTGGGCCGCTCGGACGTCCAGGTCGCGCCGTTGGCCGGCGCCCCCGCCCTGCCCCGCGAACTGACCGGCCGCTCCTGGCTGGTCGCCGACGCCGGCACCGGCGAGGTGCTCGCCGCCCGCAACGCCCACCTGCCGATGCCCCCGGCCAGCACCCTCAAGATGCTGTTCGCGGACACCGTGCTGCCCAAGTTCGACCGCTCGCTGGAACACCAGGTCACCCCGGCCGAACTCGCCGACCTCGGCGTCGGCAGCAGTCTGGTCGGCGTCAAGGAGAACCTCCCGTACCGGGTCGAGGACCTCTGGCGGGGCGTCTTCCTCAGCTCCGGCAACGATGCCGTGCACGTCCTCGCGCACATGAACGGCGGCGTCTCGCAGACCGTCAGCGAGATGCAGGCCCGCGCCCGGGCGCTCCAGGCCAAGGACACCAAGGTGGCGTCCCCCGACGGCTACGACATGGACGGCCAGGTCTCCTCCGCGTACGACCTCACCCTGTTCGCCCGCGCCGGCCTGCGCAACGCCGACTTCCGCTCCTACTGCTCCACCCGCACCGCGCGCTTCCCCGGGGGCCTGGACAAGACCACCGGCCAGCGCACCACCTTCGACATCGCCAACACCGACCGGCTGCTCGGCAAGTACCCGGGGCTGATCGGCGTCAAGAACGGCTACACCACCAACGCGGGCGCCACCTTCACCGGCGCCGCCGAGCGCGGCGGCCGCATCCTCCTGGTGACGGTGATGCACCCCGAGGCCCAGGGCAGGGTGTACGACGAGGCCGCCAGCCTGCTCGACTGGGGCTTCGCGGCCGCGGGCAAGGTGGAGCCGGTCGGGCAGCTGGTCGAGGACCTCGCCCCGCAGGCCACCGCCGGCGCCACGGGCGGGGCCTCGGGCAGCCCGTCCAGCGGTGCGCCGCGGGCCGCCGGGAACGGCGAGGCCGACCTGCCGCCCTGGTCCCGCACGCCCGTCCTCCACGGCGGCCCCGGCCTGGCACCCGCGCTGTGGTCGGGAGCCGTCCTCGCCACCGGACTCGCCGCCTGGGGCACCGCCCGCACCATCAGCCGCCGCCGCGCCTCGGCCGCCGCCGCGTCCGCCGGTCCTGCCGCGTCCGCCGTCCCGACGGCGCCGATGCTCGTCGGCGGTCCCACCGGCGTGGGAGTGATGGGCATCGGCTCCACCGGGGTCGGCAGCCGCACCCACCGGCGGCACTTCCGCCGCGCCCGCGCCCTGCTGCGCCGCCGCACCCACCGGGGCTGACCTGCGGCGGCGCCCGCGGAGCCGGGCCCAGGGCCTAGACTTCCGGCCATGACCACGCCCGACCCCGCCGCCTCGGACCGGCTCGCCCGGATCGTCAGCCTCTCCGCCGGCAGCTACCTGCTCGTCACCACGTACAAGAAGGACGGCACCCCGGTGCCGACCCCGGTGTGGGTGGTCCGCGACGGGGAGGCCCTCGGCGTCTGGACCGTCACGGACTCCTGGAAGGTCAAGCGGATCCGCAACCGCGCCGACGTCCTGGTCGGACCCTGCGACGTCAAGGGCAGGCCGACCGGGGAGCAGTACCCCGCCACCGCCGAGATCCTCGGCCCCGAGCGCACCGCCGCCTACCGCACCCTGCTGCGGCAGAAGTACGGCCTGCTCGGCGTGCTCACCCTGCTCGGCAGCCGGCTGCGCCGCGGCGAGCGCGGCACCGTCGGCGTCCGGATCACCCTGGCGGACTGACCGCCCCGGAGGCCGCTCGCCGTGGCAGGCTTGGCAGCCATGGAACAGTACGAGGCCGCACCGCCGCTCCTGCTGGTGGTGGACGGCGCGAACGTGGTCGGCTCGGTGCCCGACGGCTGGTGGCGCGACCGGCGCGGCGCCGCGGAGCGCCTGCGGGACTCCCTGGTCATGGTCGCCGAGCGGGGGCTGCCGGAGCATCCCGGCCCGCTGGAGGTGGTGCTGGTGGTCGAGGGCGCGGCCCGGGGTGTCACCGGTGTGCCCGAGGTCCGGGTGGTGCCGGCGGACGGCAGCGGGGACGACCGGATCGTGGAACTGGTCCGCGAGGCCCGCGCCGGACAACCGGCGCGGGCCTGCCTGGTGGTCACCGCCGATCGCGAACTGCGCTCCCGCGCAACGGCTTTGGGAGCCGGCGTCACCGGCCCCCGGAGCGTCCGCGGTCAGTGATCCTGGGAAGCCGCCGTGCACCGCTGGACCGACCGGTCCGAGGTTGGTGACGCCCGGGACGGAAGCGGCTCCGGACGGTGCGGGAACCAACCGCTCCGGTCGTCCGACTGGTGGGGGGTGAGTGCGAAATCGCCGGGTGTCCGGCCGTTGAGTGTGCTGGCGGGGTTCGCCCTGCTGCTGGTGGTGGTGTTCGTGGTGGCGTACGAGGCGGGGCGGCAGGCCGGGCCGGTGGCTCCGGGGCTGACGCCGAGCCGGGGCGGCGGGGCGTCACCCGGGGCCGGTGGGCACGACATGGGCGGGATGCGGTGAGCCCGGTCGCGGGGGCGGACTCCGAGTCGCTGGTGTCCACCGATCTGGCCGTCGGCGGGATGACCTGTGCGGCGTGCGTGGGCCGGGTCGAGAAGCGGTTGGGCCGGATCGACGGGGTGACGGCCGGGGTGAACCTGGCGACCGGGCGGGCCCGGGTGCTGCATCCGGCCGGGGTGTCCGTCGAGGAGCTGGTCACGGCGGTCGAACGGGCGGGCTACACGGCCGAGTTGGCCTCGGCCGAGGCGCCCGGCGGTCCGGCGCAGGAGGAGCCGGACGAGCGCCGGCGACTGCTGGTCACCGCCCTGCTGGCCGTCCCGGTGCTGGTGCTGTCGATGGTGCCCGCGCTGCAGTTCACCGCCTGGCAGTGGACGTGCTTCGCACTGGCCGTCCCGGTGGTGACCTGGGGTTCGGCGGGCTTCCACCTGCGGGCCCTGCGGGGGCTGCGGCATGCCGCCGCGACCATGGACTCCTTGGTCAGCCTGGGTGTCGTCGCCTCCTTCGGCTGGTCGGCGTACGCGCTGTTCCTGGGCGGGGCGGGGCAGTTGGGCATGCGGATGCCCTTCTCGCTGACCGCCGACGGCGGCGGCGCGGCGCACGTGTACCTGGAGGCGGCGGTCGGCGTCCCGCTGTTCGTACTCGCCGGGCGGCGGCTGGAGGGGCGGGTGCGGCGCCGCAGCGGATCCGCTCTGCGGACGCTCGCCGAGCTGGGCGCCAAGCAGGTGTGCGTCCGGGCGAAGGACGGCGAGGAGCGCCTGATTCCGATCGAACTTCTGCTGCCCGGGCAGGAGTTCGTCGTACGGCCGGGGGAACGGGTGGCCACCGACGGGGTGGTGGTCGAAGGGGGTTCGGCGCTCGACCAGAGCCTGCTGACCGGGGAGAGCGTGCCGGTCGAGGTCGGCCCCGGGGACCGGGTGGCCGGGGCGACGGTGAACGTCGGCGGGGCGCTGGTGGTCCGGGCCACGGCCGTCGGCGCGGACACCCAACTGGCCCGGATCACCGCACTGGTGGCCGACGCCCAGGCCGGCAAGGCCCGGGCGCAGCGGCTGGCGGACGCCGTCGCCGGGGTGTTCGTGCCCTGTGTGCTGACGGTGGCGGTGTGCGTGCTGGGCTTCTGGCTGGGGGCGGGCGCGGCCCCGCAGGCGGCGGTGACGGCGGCGGTCGCCGTGCTGGTGGTGGCCTGCCCGTGCGCGCTGGGCCTGGCCACCCCGACGGCGCTGCTCGCCGCGACCGGCCGGGGCGCCGAGCTGGGCGTGCTGGTGCGCGGCCCGGAGGTGCTGGAGAGCCTGCGCCGGGTGGACACCGTGGTGGTGGACAAGACCGGCACGCTGACCACCGGCCGGATGGAGCTGGCGGCGGCGACGGTCGCCGACGGCTCCCCCGGGTTCACCGAGCGGGAGGTGCTGCGGCTGGCCGGCGCGGTCGAGCACCGCTCGGAGCACCCGATCGGACGGGCCGTCGCGGCGGCCGCCCGGGAGCGGTGCGGGGCGCTGCCGCCGGTGGACGGCTTCGCGGCGACCACCGGGCTCGGGGTGTCCGGCACGGTCGAGGGCCGCTCGGTCCGGGTCGTCCGGCCCGATGGCGCCGCCACCGCCGCCGCACTGCCGCCCGAGCTGGCCCGGGCCGTCACGGCGGCCGGGGACGCGGGACGCACCGCCGTACTGGTGGAGCTGGACGGACGGCCGGCAGCCGTGCTGGCCGTCGGCGACACCCTGCGCTCGGGCAGCTGGCGAGCCCTCCACCGGCTGCGCGGGATGGGGCTGGAGACCGTCCTGCTGACCGGCGACGGCCCGGGCGCCGCGCGGGCCGTCGCCACCGAGCTGGGCGTCGAGCGGGTGCACGCCTCGGCCTCGCCCGAGCGCAAGGCCGAGGTGGTGGCCGAACTGCGGGCCGCCGGACGGACGGTCGCGGTGGTCGGCGACGGCGTCAACGACGCGGTCGCGCTGGCTTCGGCCGACCTCGGGGTGGCCCTGGCCTCCGGCAGCGACGCCGCGATCGGCGCGGCCGGACTGACCCTGGTGCGCGGCGAGATCGAGGCGGTGGTGGACGCGGTGCGTCTCGCCCGGCAGACCCTGGCCACCATCCGGGCCAACCTGCTCTGGGCCTTCGGCTACAACCTGGTGCTGATCCCGCTGGCGGCCGTCGGGCTGCTGAACCCGATGCTGGCGGCGGTCGCGATGTCGCTCAGCTCGCTGCTGGTGGTGGGCAACAGTCTGCGGCTGCGCACCTGGGAACCGGGGCGCGGGCAGCGGCGGACGGGGGGCCGACGATGAGGGCGCGCGAACGGTTCAACGCGGCGCAGTGGTTCAACGCGGCGCAACGGTTCAAGACGGCCGAGCGGCTCAAGGCGGCCGAGCGGCTCAAGGCGGCGGGCCCGCCGGTCGGCGCGGCGGCGCTGGCGCTGGCCCTGCTCACCGGCTGGACGGCCGTCGGCGGCGCCGGGGCTCCGCGCGCGGTGGTGGCCGACGACGGCTGGATGCTGCTGCCGGCGGCGGGCGCGGCCTCGGCCACCGCGGCGTTCTTCACGATCCGCAACCCGGGCGACATCCCCGACGAACTGACCGGTGCCAGTTGGGAGTTCGGCGGGCCGATCACTCCGAAGCGGCACCTGCACCAGGGTGCGGCGGGCCGCTGGGAGCCGGTCCCCGCCCTGCCCGTCCCCGGCGGGGGCGAACTGGCGATGTCCCCCGAGGACGCCGATCTGATGATCGCCGCCCCTCCCCCGCTGAAGCCGGGCCAGCGGGTGGGCTTCACCCTCACCTTCCGGCACAGCCCGCCGCTGCGGCTGACCGCCACGGTCCTGCCGCCGGGCGAGCGCCCGCGCTGACCCCGACGGCCCGGCGGGCGGGGAGCGGGCCCCCGACCGCCGGGCCGTGCGCGTCAGTCGTGCGGGACGACCGCGACCGGCGCCTCGGCGTGGTGCAGCGCCGCGTGCGCGACCCGGCCGAGGCGCGCGCCGAGCTCGATCGAGCGGTGGCGCCGACCGACCACCACCAGGGCGGCCCCGGCGGAGGCCTGGACCAGTCCGCGGGCGGCGCCCAGCCGGACGTCCTCGACCACCTCCAGCGCCGGGTGCTGCTCGCGCTGCCCGGCCAGGGCGAGCGTCAGCAGCTTCGCCTCCAACGCCTCCAACTGCTCGACCTCCTCGGGCGGTACGGCCCCGCCCGCGTAGCCGAACAGCGGCGGCAGGTCCCAGCCGTGCACCGCCCGGACCCGGGCGCCGCGCAGGGCCGCCTCGCGGAAGGCGAAGGCGAGCACCGCCTCCTCGGGGCTGTGGGCGTCCACGCCGACCACCACCTCACCGGAGGGCTCGGACCCCTGCCCGGTGTCCCGCACCACGACCACGGGCGCGTCGCTGCGCCCGGCCACCGCCATTCCGACCGAGCCGAGCAGCAGCCCGGTGAAGCCGCCGCGCCCGCGCGAGCCGACTACCAGCAGGTCCGCCTCTGCGGCGGCCGACACCAGCCCGTCCACCGGGGCGTCCAGCACCGCGTCGGTGCGGACGGTCAGGTCCGGGTGCAGTTCGCGCACCGCGTCGGCGGCCTCGGCCAGGATGCGCTGGGCGGCGGCCGGCAGGTCGTCGGGCTCGGCGAAGGTGGACACCCCGTCCGTCAGCCACGGCCAGGCGTGCACCAGCCGCAGCGCCGCCCCGCGGCGTCGCGCCTCCTCGGCGGCCCACTGGGCGGCGGCGGTGCTCGCCGGCGAGCCGTCGATCCCGGCCACCACGGTTGACGTCATCAGAGTTCCTCCTACTGCCTCGGCGCCGGGAACGGCGCGCGCTGACGCCCCGTCCGCCCTGTTCCCACCCTGCCGTCCGCCGACGGCCCGCCACCAGGGGCCGCAAGCCCCCTTCCCGCGGGACGAAGGACCCGACGGCCGGAACACTACGGGCGACCCCGGCCTCCACCCCGGCGACACCCGGGCACTACCGTGTGGACACGACGTTCCCGCTAGTCGGACGGCGCCCGAGTCGGCGTGGACGGTCGAAGCGACGGCGGTCGAAGCGACGGCGGTCGGGGCGAGGACGGGTCCGGGCGGGAACGAGCGCGGGCGAGAACGAGGAGGACAGCGGTGGGCGGAGCGGACGGCAGCGCGGCGGGCGGCGGCGCGCGGATGCCCCGGCTGCGCCTGGACGAACTGCTGGAGGAGCTCCAGTGGCGGATCGACGCGGCGCGCGGCACCCAGAACCGGGTGCACAACCTGCTGGAGGCGGTGCTCGCGGTCGGCCGTGAGCTGGACCTCGCGCAGGCGCTGCACCGGATCGTCGAGGCCGCCGTCGACCTGGTGGACGCCCGCTACGGCGCGCTGGGCGTGATCGGCCCGGACGGGCACAGCCTCTCGCAGTTCCTGACGGTCGGTCTGTCCGACGAGGAGATGGCGGAGATCGGCGCGCCGCCCGCCGGCCGGGGCATCCTCGGCGAGCTGATCCGCCACCCGCGGCCGCTGCGCTGCCCGGTCCTGTCCGACCATCCGGCCTCGGTCGGCTTCCCGCCCAACCACCCGCCGATGCACACCTTCCTGGGGGTGCCGGTGCGGGTGCACGGCGAGGTGTTCGGCAACCTCTACCTGACCGACAAGCGCGGCGGGCTGGACTTCGACGAGGACGACGAGGCGGTGATCGCCACCCTGGCCGTCGCGGCCGGGGTCGCGATCGACAACGCCCGGCTGTACGAGGAGGCGCAGCTGCGCCAGCGCTGGCTGCGGGCGAGCACCGAGATCACCCGCAGCCTGCTGTCCGGCGCGCCGCGCCTGGACGTGGTCGAGCTGATCGCCCGCCGGGCCCGGGAGATCGCCGGTGCCGAGCTGGCGGACGTCTCGGTGGCGCTGGCCGGCCCGGAGGAGCGGGCCGAGGAACTGGCGGTGGAGGTCGCGCTCGGCGCCGAGCCCTCGGCCCGGCTCGGAGTGACGGTGCCGGTGGACGGCACGCTCTCCGGCGCCGCGTACGCCTCCGGTTCGCCGGTGACCAGCGACGAACTGGCCTGCGACGCACGCTTCGCGGCCGGTCCGGCGGGCCGCTTCGACGGGCTGGGCCCGGCCGTCGCGGTGCCGCTGGGCACCGGCACCGGATACGGGCGCGGCGTGCTGCTGCTCGCCCGGGCGCAGGGTGCGGCCGCGTTCGGCCCGGAGGAGACCGGACCGCTGCTGGGCTTCGCCGACCAGGCGGCGCTCGCCCTGGAGCTGGCCGAACGGCGGCGCGACGCCGAGCAGTTGAACCTGCTGGAGGACCGCGACCGGATCGCCCGGGACCTCCACGACCTGGCCATCCAGCGGCTGTTCGCCACCGGGATGACCCTGCAGAGCGCGGCCCGGCTGATCGACAGCCCGGCCGCCGCCGACCGGGTCGCCCGCGCGGTGGCGGACCTGGACGAGACCATCAAGATCATCCGCTCGACCATCTTCGGCCTGCGCGCCCACAGCGAACCCGACCGCGGCCTGCGCGCCCGCGCCACCCGGGTCGTCACCGAGGCCCAGGGCCCCCTCGGCCTCGCGCCCCGACTGAGCATGGAGGGCCTGCTCGACACCGACGTCCCGCAGGAACTCGCCGAGCACGTGGTCGCCGTCCTGGCGGAGGCGCTCAGCAACGCCGCCCGGCACGCCCGCGCCACCCGGGTCGAGGTGACCCTGCGCGCCCTGGCCGGCCGGGTGGTGCTCAGCGTCGCGGACGACGGGGTCGGCATCCCCGAGAGCGGCCGGCGCAGCGGGCTGCGCAACCTCGCCGAGCGCGCCGAACGGGTCGGCGGGGCCCTCACCCTCGGCCCGGCGGACGGCGAGGGCGGCGGCACCCGCCTGGTGTGGGAGGCGCCGCTCGGGTCGTGACGCGGTCGCGCCCGGTCGCGAACGGCCCGCCCCGCACGTGGGGACTCCGCCGCGGCCTCGGGCCGCACGGCGCCGCCCGGCGTGGAGGAACCGCCCGTGCAGGGAGTCGAAGCGGCCACGGTCTCCGGGACGGCACGGAGCCGGCCACCTCGCTCGAAGCGGTGGCCCCCCGTCAGCCCCGGAAGGCCAGCAGGCGGTAGCGCGGATCGGGGCGCGGGGCGTCCTGGTCGGGGAGGGCAGCGAGTGCCCGTACTGCGGTGGCCGCGTCGGCGGTGGCCCGGCACCAGGGGATGCGCCCCTTGGCGACGGCCTCCCGCCACGCGCGCGGGCTGCGGCCCTGGCCGAGGCCGGGGAACTCCGCCCCGGCCGCCGGGCGCAGTCCGAGGGCGGCAGCCTGGGCGGTCAGCCGGGCGGCGCCGTCCGCCGCCTGCGGGGCGTGCCGGCGGCGCAGGGCTGCCATGGCCTCGGCGAGGTCGCTCGGGGCGGTGAAGTACGCGTCTTCCTTGTCCACGGTGGTGATCAGCACCCCGCCCGGGCGCAGCACCCGCCGGGCTTCCGCGAGGACGGGCGCGGCGTCCGGCAGCAGGTGGAGCAGCCAGACCATCGCCACGGCGTCCACGGTGCCGGTGCGCAGCGGGAGCCGGGTCGCGTCCGCGCGGAGGACGGCGCCGGGCAGGCGCCGCGCCGCGAGGCGCAGCATCGCGGGCGCGCGGTCGATCCCGAGGACGGTGCGGCCCGGGCGGAGCAGGTGCGCCGTGACGATGCCGGTGCCGCAGGCGACGTCCAGCACCGTCCGCCCGTCGGGCGGCAGCAGCCGTTCGACGGCCCGGGCGGCGGCTTCCGCTCGGGGTTCGCCACCGCGGGTGGTGTCGTAGTGCCGCGCCTCCGCGTCGTAGTCGAGCATCCGTCCTCCCCGTTCCGACGCGTAGTCAAGCGAACCGCACGCCGGTCGGGCAAGTGGTCCGCACGCATCCGTCCGCCTCCACCGCCGTCGCCTCGGAACGGGCCGGGCGCACCGTACCTACCCGAACGAAGCGACCGGCGGTGAGCAGTTCACACTTCCACCACGGACCCTTGGAAGAACACCCTCAACATCCATTGTCGCCACGCATGTTCGAAGGTAGAGTCGCCGTTCGCCGAGCACGGATGAGCAGTTCTCAGCGCATTTGGGGCGGGCATGTCAATTATTCACGGTTCCCTTCGGGTCGCCCCCGACCTACTTGACGTGTTCAGTGATATCGCACGTCGAAATCCCCGTCGTCCGGCGATCGTCCACAACGGACGCGCCCTGAGCTACCGCCGGCTCCTGGAGTCGGCGAACGCCCTGGCCGGAAGCCTCGGCCCGGATCCCGGCACGGTCGCCGTGCCGGCCGCCCACGCACCGGAAACGGTGGTCGCGCTTCTCGGCGTGCTGACCGCCGGGGGCACCTATTGCCCCGTCGATCCGGTATTCCCGGCGGCCCGCCGACACGCCATGGCGGCGGCCGCGCAGTGCCGCGCCGCGGTGTCCGGAAGCTCCGGAGACCTCCTCCAACTCGACACCCGATTAGTGGAGTTACCGAAACCCGAGGAAATCCCGGGAGACCCCCCGGTGCACCCGCTCCGGACGGGCCCGGAACAACCGGCCTACATTCTCTTCACGTCGGGTTCGACCGGGCAGCCGAAACCCGTCGTGACACCCCGCCGGGCCGTCGCGGCCACCGCCCACGCGCTGGGCGGGCTGTTCGGGCTCACCCCCGAGGACCGGGTGCTCCAGTTCGCCTCGCTCAACTGGGACACCTGCTTCGAGGAGATCCTCCCGACCCTCACCACGGGCGCGACCCTGGTGATGGACCGGGACGCGCACAGCGGCTCCTTCCCCCGGTTCCTGCGGCTGGTCGAGCGCGAGCGGATCACGGTGCTGGACCTGCCCACCGCCTTCTGGCACGAACTGGTCCACCACCTGGTCGACTCCGGAGACCGGCTCCCCTCCTGCCTGCGCCTGCTGGTGATCGGCGGGGAACCGGCCGGGCCCGCCCGGCTGGCCGACTGGTCCCGGCTGCCGACCGGCGGGGTCCGGCTGCTGAACACCTACGGCTGCACCGAGACCACCCAGATCACCCATGCCGTGGACCTGGCCGGCCCGCTGGCCCCCGGGCCGGCCTGGGACGGCACCACCCGCGCACCGATCGGCCGCGCCCTGCCGCACGTCGTCGAACGCCTCGACGAGCGCGGCGAGTTGCTGATCGGCGGTCCGGCCCTCGCGCTCGGCTACCTCGGCCTGCCCGAGGCGACCGCGGCCCGGTTCGTCACCCTGGACGACGGGCGGTTCTTCCGCACCGGCGACCGGATGAGCCGCGACCCGGACGGACTGCTCACCCACCAGGGCCGCCTGGACGGCGAGTTGAAGGTCCGCGGCATCCGGGTCGACCCGGCCGAGGTCGAGGCGCACCTCACCGGCCATCCGGACGTCACCGCGGCCGCCGTCGCCGGCGCCACCGCGGCCGGCCGCACCACCCTGGTCGCGTACGTGGTGGCGCGCCCGCAGGCCCCGGCCGGGCGGCTGGACCACGAACTGCTGTCCTACCTGCGGGCCCGGGTCCCCGGCCACCTGGTGCCGGGCCGGATCACCCTGGTGCCCCGGCTGGTGCACACCCCGAGCGGCAAGGTCGACCGGGCCGGCTGCCACCTGCGCTACGCGGGCTCCCCCGACGGATCCAAGGAGACCTCCCTTGAGCACTGACTTCACCACACCCGCCACCACCGACGCCCTGGTGGCCGTCTTCCGGCGCGTCCTGGAGGACGAGGACGTCACCGCCGACTCCGACTTCTTCGACCTCGGCGGCGACTCCCTGCTCGCCACCCGGGTACTGAGCGCCGTCGCCCGCGCCCACGGCGTCGAGCTGGCTTTCGACGACTTCCTGCTCGCCCCCACCCCGGCACGCCTGGCACGGCGCATCGCGGCCGCCGCATGAACGAGGAGCACAGACGCACCGCGGTCGTGGTCGGCGCGGGCCTCGCCGGGCTCACCGCCGCGACCGGGCTGACGGCCCACGGCTTCGCCGTCACCGTACTGGAGGCCCGGGACCGGGTCGGCGGACGCACCCGCGGCATCGAGGCCGTGCCCGGCGTCCGGGTCGACGCGGGCGCCGCCTACCTGGGCGACAAGCACACCGAACTCGGCGCGCTGTTGGCGCACTCGGGGCTGAGGAAGGCGCCCACCACGATGCTCGGCGCCAGCCGCTTCGCCCTCCACGCCGACTCCGCGCAGCCGGTCACCCGGGACGGCCGGTTCCCGCCGCTCAACGCCGTCGCCCTCGGCGACCTGTTCGAGCGGCTGGCCGAACTCACCGAAGCCGTACGTCCGGAGGCACCCTGGCTCACCCCGGACGCCGCCAAGCTCGACACCCTGACCGCCGCCGAGTGGGCCGAGCAGCACCTCACCCACCCGGACGCCGCGCTCTTCTTCCCGCTCTTCCTGGGCGAGATGTGCGCCGCCGACCCGGCCGACATCTCCGTCCTCCACCTCGCCTTCTACCTGCGCTCCGGCGGCGGCCTGCGCTACCTCAACGCCTTCGCCGGGGGCGCCCAGCAGGACCGGATCGACGGCGGCGCCCACCTGCTGTGCGAGCGGCTGGCCGAACGGCTGGGCCCCCGGGTGCGGCTGGGTGAGGCCGTCCGGGCCGTCCACCAGGACGACGGGGAGGTGACCGTGCACAGCGACCGGGGCTCGCACCGGGCGGAGGTCGCGGTGCTGGCGCTGCCCCCGCTGCTCGCCGACGCGATCGCCTACCGCCCCGCCCTGCCGACGCCGCGCGCCGAGGAGCGCACCGTGCCCGGCTGCGCGGTCAAGGTCCACCTGGTCTACCCGGCCCCGCTCTGGCGCGACCACGGCCTGTCCGGCTGGTCGGTCAACGCCCGGGGGCCGCTGCTCTCCACCGTGGACGACTCCCCCGAGGGCGGGATCGGTGTGCTGACCGGCTTCGTCACCGGCCGCGAGACCCACCGCTTCGCCGCGCTCAGCCCCGGGGAGCAGCGCGCCGAGGCCCTCGGCCAGGCCGCCCGGCTGTTCCCGATGCTCCCCGAGCCGATCGGGTTCCATGTCACCGACTGGCTCAACGACCCCTACAGCAAGGGCTGTTACGCCGCACTGCTGGGGCCTGGCGACTGGACCAGGATCGGTCCGACGCTCACCGAGCCGCACGGGCGGGTGCACTGGGCCGGCACCGAGACCAGCACCGAGTTCTTCGGCCTGATGGAGGGCGCGGTCCGCTCCGGCCACCGGGTGGTCGCCGAGATCCTCGCCCGCGGCTGACCCGACCGGCCCCGGCCCGAGCCCCGGGCCGTACCCCCTCCCCCGCCCGCGCCGTCCCCCCGCGGGCACCACACCCCCCTCACCGCTCCCCGGGCGCCGGTCCCACGAGGACCCGCGCCCGGCACCCCACGTCCGGAGGCCGCCATGAGCGATCAGAGTCCCGTCGCGCCCCTCGCCGCCAGGCAGCGGCTGATGACCGAGCCCACCCTCGGGGCCGGCAACTTCCTCGACCACGCGGTCGCGGCAAACCCGCACCGCTCCGTCCCGTTCGTCTTCACCCACCGCACCGACCACCACGGCGAGGTGGTGCTGCGCGGCCACAGCCTGCTCGACCTGGTCGCCCTGCGCGACCGCTACGCCGCCTGGTACCACGCCAACGGGGTGCGCCCCGGCGAGCCGGTCGCCGTCGTGGTCGGCGAGGGCCTGGAGCCGCTGCTGCACTTCCTGGCGCTCACCTCGCTCGGCGCCGTCCCCGCGCTGGTCAACGACGCGCTGCGGCACGAGGTGCTGGTGCGCTACCTGGACCACGTCGGCGTGGTCGGCGTGGTCGCCGACGACACCACCCGGCTGGCCGCCGCCTACCGCGCCGACCCGCAGCGGCGCCCGCGCTTCCTCGCTCTCGCCGCCGAGGTGCGTGCCTTCGACGCCGCCTCCGTCGCCCTGCCCGCCGGCCACCCGTACCGGCACTCCGCCGACGACGTGGTGGCGCTGATCCACTCCTCGGGCACCACCGGCACCCCCAAGTCGACCATGCTGGCGCACCGCGGCTTCTGGGACGGCAAGCAGCCCCGCATGGTGCGCTTCCCCGCCGAGCCGTACGACCGGCTGATGTCGCTGATGCCGCACACCCACGCCGGCGGTCTGAG
Organism: Kitasatospora sp. NPDC059648; assembly: GCF_042734825.1. Taxonomy (NCBI): domain Bacteria; kingdom Bacillati; phylum Actinomycetota; class Actinomycetes; order Kitasatosporales; family Streptomycetaceae; genus Kitasatospora; species Kitasatospora sp. NPDC059648. The sequence goes on from NZ_JBHWDU010000012.1 coordinate 37,083, forward strand.
CTACTTCCTCACCGCCGTCCTGCTCGGGCTGCCGACCGTGGTGATGTCGGACTGGCGGCGCGTCGTCGTGGAACCGGTGATGGAGGCCTTCCAGCCGACCATGGTCGCCTCCTTCCCGCGCACCTTCGTCGAACTGGCCACCGGGGAGCTGCCGGTGCGCGGCGCGGCCCGGGTGCACTCCTGGTTCAACACCGGCGACAGCGCCCACCACGGGCACGTCCGCCGGCTGGTCACCCTCGGCGAGCGGCCCGCCGGACTGATCCGCCCCTGGCTGCTGCCGCGGCAGCGGTCCGAGGAACCCGCCCTGCCCGGTTCGCAGTTCATCGACGGCCTGGGCTCCTCGGAGATGGGCATGGCCCTGTTCGGGCAGGTCACCACACCGGAGAGCGAGCGCGACGACCGCTGCGTCGGCAAGCCGCTGGAGGTCGTCCGCCGGGCCGCCGTGCTGGACCACGACGGCAACGAACTCCCTGACGGTACCGCCGGGTTGCTGGCCGTGGACGCCCCCTCGCTGACCCCGGGCTACTGGAACGACGAGCGGCTGACCGCCGGCTTCGAGCTGGCCGGCTACTGGCTCACCGGCGACGTCGCCCGCCGCGACGCCGACGGCCGCTTCCACCACCTCGACCGCACGGTGGACGTCATCGACACCGCCGACGGCCCGGTCTACAGCCTGCCGGTCGAGGAGGTGCTGCTCGCCGACTGCGCCGACCTCGTCCGGGACTGCGCCGTGGTCGGCGTCCCGGCGGGCCCCGGTGCCGCCCAACTGCCCATCGCCGTGGTCCAGTTGCAAGCCGAAGCCCAGGACAGAGCGGCCGAGGACGTACGGGCCGCGGCCAACCGTGCGCTGGCCGGGGCGGGCCTGGCCGCCCTCGCCGCCGTCCGCATCGCCCGCACCCCGGAGGACTTCCCGCTCGGGCCCACCGGCAAGGTGCTCAAGCGCGAACTGCGCACCCGCCACGCCGACCTCCTCACCGGCCAGTAGACGCCGTGGACCGCCCCGTGATCCGCCAGCCGTACCAGTACGCCCGGACGCCGCTGGTCGAACCGGACTGGCGCCGACTGCCGGGCTGGCGCCGCGTCACCGAGGCGCAGTGGCGCGACGCCCAGTGGCAGCGCACCCACTCCGTCCGCAACACCCGCCAGCTGCGGGAGGTCGTCGGCGAGCTGCTCACCGACCACTTCTACCGCGAACTCGAAGCCGACCAGGCCGAGTTCGCCACCATGCCGGTCCTGCTGCCGCCGCAGGTGCTGAACACCATGGCGGCCGAGGCCCCGGCCGGTCCGCAGGCCTTCACCGAGGCCTTCCTGGCCGACCCGGTGCGCCGCTACATGCTGCCGGTGCGCACGGACCGCCACCCGCACTGGCCCAGCCACCCGCTGGCCGAACGCGACTCGCTGCACGAGGCCGACATGTGGGCGGTGGAGGGCCTGACCCACCGCTACCCCACCAAGGTGCTCGCCGAGCTGACCGCCACCTGCCCCCAGTACTGCGGCCCGTGCACCCGGATGGACCTGGTCGGCACCTCCACCCCGCAGGTGGCCAAGACCCGGCTAAGGCTGCGGCCCGCCGACCGGCAGGAGCAGATGCTCGACTACCTCAAGCGGACCCCGTCGGTGCGCGACGTGGTGGTCTCCGGCGGCGACCTCGCCAACGTGCCCTGGCCGCGCCTGGAGGCTTTCCTGCTGCGGCTGCTGGACCTCGGCTCGGTGCGCGACATCCGCCTGGCCAGCAAGGCCGTGGTGGGCCTGCCCCAGCACTGGCTGCAGCCGAGGGTGCTGGAAGGGGTGGCGAGGGTCGCCGCCGTCGCCGCCCGCCGCGCCGTCAACCTCGCCGTGCACACCCACGCCAACCACGTCCGGTCCGTCACCCCGCTGGTCGCCGAGGCGGCCCGGGCACTGCTGGACGCCGGAGTGCGGGACGTCCGCAACCAGGGCGTGCTGATGCGCGGGATCAACGACACCCCGCAGGCCCTGCTCGACCTCTGCTTCGCCCTCCAGGGCGAGGCCAACGTCCTGCCGTACTACTTCTACCTCTGCGACCTCGTCCCGGGCGCCGAGCACTGGCGCACCCCGCTGCACCGGGCGCAGCACCTCCAGGAGTCGATCATGGGCTACCTGCCCGGCTACGCCACGCCGCGCCTGGTCTGCGACGTCCCGCGGGTCGGCAAGCGCTGGGTGCACCAGGCGGTGGCCTACGACCGCGAGCGCGGCATCTCGTACTGGACCAAGAACTACCGCACCAGCCTGGAGTGCGACCCGGCCGACGCGTCCGCGTTCGACCGGCGCCACCCCTACTACGACCCGGTGGACACCCTGCCCGAGGCCGGCCGCCGCTGGTGGACCGACCCGTCCGCCGCCCCCGCACCCCGAGGAGCCCGATGAGCACCCCCGACCCGGCCGGCGGTCTGCGCCGGATGTGCTGGATCTTCCCCGACCGGGAGTCCTCCCGGATGGCCGAGCTGTGGCACGGATTCTTCTGGGACCTCTACGCCGAGAGCGCCGCCGACCTCGGACTGCGCTGGAGCCGGCACGCCCCGGACGCCGTCACCGTGGACGCCACCGCCCCCGGACGCCCCCTGGTGTACGTGGACGACGAACCCGTCACCCCCGAGGACACCCTGTTCATCACGGCGCTCTACTCGCTGCCGTACCAGTCGATGGACGTCTTCAACCAGTACGCGCTGTACGCGGTGCTCGAACAGGCCGGCTTCTACCTGCCGTTCCCGCCGCAGGTGTCACTGATCGGCAACGACAAGCTGGCCACGCTGCTCTTCCTGGCCGGCTCCCCGGTGCCGACCGTCCCCACCGTGCGGATCGGCACCGGCCGGGACACCGCCAAGTACGGCTACGAGGTCGCGCTCGGGAACATGACCTATCCGGCCATCGTCAAGCCGTCCGGCTGGTGCGGCGGCGGCGGGATCAACCTGGCCCGCGGCCCCGAGGACGTCCGGGGCCTGGCCAGCCTCGCCCAGGGCGGCGACACCACCCTGGTGATCCAGCCGTACCTGGGCGACGGGACGGTCGACTACCGGGTGTACGTGGTCGACGGGCGGCCGTACGCGGTGATGAAGCGCACCCCCGAGCCCGGCTCCCCGGTCGCCAACGCCAGCCGCGGCGGCGCCATGGAGTTCCCCCCGGTACCGCCCGAACTCGCCGCCGCCACCGCCTGGTTCGCCGAACGGCTGCCGATCCCGTTCTTCTGCGTGGACTTCCTCTTCGACGGCGAGCGCTACTGGTTCTCCGAGCTGGAGCCGGACGGGGTGATCGCCCCGGACCACACCGACCCGGAGCGCACCCTGCAACGGGACGTCGCCCGGGCCCGGTTCGCGGCCTACCGCGACGGCCACGCCGAGTGGCTCACCGACGGCGCCCGCCCGCTCACCCTGCCCCTCGCCCCCCACCACCGGACGGACGCCCGATGACCGCCTTCTCCCTCACCCCCGAGGCCGCCGGGCCCGGGCTCCGGGTGGCCCGGCGCACCCTGGAGCGGCTGCGCAGCGTCCCCGCCCTGGCCGGGCGCTACCCCGGGCACCTGGACGCCGGCTCCCTGGAGCGGCTCGCCGAGCTCCCGCCGCTGGCCAAGGACGACCTCAACACCGCCCTCGCCCACCTGGAGCCGGCCGCCGAGCGGTCCGCCACCTGGCTGTTCCAGAGCGGCGGCAGCACCGGCGCACCCAAGGTCGGCTACGCCCCCACCGGCTTCTACATGGCCGGGGTGCACGCCCACTGGCAGCCGCTGGACCGCACCGACGTCTTCGTCAACGCCTGGGGCGCCGGGCGGATGTGGGGCGCCCACTTCCTCGCCGCCGCGCTCGCCGACCTCTCCGGCTGCCGGATCATCGCGCTCGGCTCGGTCGCCCGCGAGGAGTACGGCGCCTGGCTGGAGTTCCTGGCGGCCCGCCGGGTGACGGCCATCGGCGGCACCCCCAGCGTGCTGCGGCTGTGGTTCGCGCACGCCCGCGCCACCGGCTCCCGACTCCCCTCGCTGCGCAAGGTGCTGTGGCTCGGCGAGGCCTGGCAGCCGCAGCTGGAGGCGGACCTCGCCGCGGTGGCCCCGCGGGCCGAACGCTGGGGCATGTTCGGCAGCACCGAGACCTGGGTGGTGGGCACCAACACCCCGCACTGCCCGGCGGACGTCTTCCACCCGCTGCCGGACCAGCTGGTGCACGCCGACGCCGACGGACTGCTCGACTTCACCACCCTCAACCCGGAGATGCTCAACCCGGTGCTCCGCTACCGAACCGGCGACGCGGGCGAGTTGACCGGCTGCCGCTGCGGCCGCCCGGAGCCGGCGATGCGCGTGCTGGGCCGGCGCGACAGCGTCGTCCAGGTGCGCGGCCTCGGGCTGGACGTGGACGAGCTGATCGCCCGGGCGGAGCGCGAGCCCGGGGTGGCCCGGGCGCAGGTGGTGCTCACCGAGCGGGACGGCCGGGCCACCGGCGTGGAGGTGCTGGTGCTGGCCGCCGGCCGGGGCGCGGCCCCGGACGTCGAGCGGCTGCGCGAGGAGCTGTTCGGCGACACCTTCACCCTCAACACGGCCTTCCAGCACGACCCCGGATCCTTCCGGGTGCGCCCGGTGGACGAACTGGTCGGCAACGGCCGCACCGGAAAGACCGCCGCCCTGGTCGTCCGGGAGGAGTCGTGACCGCGGAAGCCGCCCGGGCCCGCCCGGAGGAGTCGAAGGGGTCACCGCTCGGCCGGAGCTTCTCGCTGTTCTGGGCCGGACAGACCGTCAGCCTGGTCGGCGACAAGGTCACCGTCTTCGTCGTCCCCACTCTGATGATCTTCGTGCTGCATGCCTCCGCCCTCCAGGTCGGCGTGGTGGCCATGGCCCAGTACCTCGGCATCCCGCTGCTCGGGCCGGTCGCCGGGGTACTGGTGGACCGCTGGGACAAGCGCCGCACGATGCTCGTCTGTGACCTGGTCCGGCTGGCGGCCGTCGCCGCGATCCCGCTCGGGTACGCGCTGGACGTGCTCTCGACCCCGCTGCTGTTCGGCTGCGTGGCCGTCATCAGCGGCGCGACGATCTTCTTCAACGTCGGCTACCTGGTCGCCGTCCCGGCCGTGGTGCCGGAGGACGGGATGGTCCGCGCCTACTCCCGGCTGGAGGGCAGCGGTTCGGTCGCCGAGGTCGCCGGGCCGTCGGTCGCCGCCGCCCTGTACGGCGCGCTCGGGGTGGCCGCCCTGCTGGTCGACGCGGCCAGCTACCTGGTCTCGGCGGTCTGCTTCCGGTACATGCGCCCCTGGGGCGAGCGGACTGTCGAGGAGGGCTCGATCCGGGAGCGGCTGACCCTCGGCTTCCGGCTCAACTGGGCCGACCCGGTGCTGCGCCGGGTGGTGCTGGCGGCCGTCACCCTCAACTCAGGCGGCCCGGTGTTCGTCACCGTGCTGCCCGTCCTCGCCTACCGCGGCCTGGGCGTGCAGGTCGGCGTCTTCGGCGCGGCCATGTCCGTCTCCGCGCTCGGCGCCCTGCTCGGCGCCGTGGTCGCGCCCCGGCTGTCCCGGCGGTTCGGCCTGGGCCGGACGATGGCCTGGTCGCTGCTGCTGCACTGCCTGGTCGGCCTCGGCGTGCTCGCAGCGCCCGCGCTGCCCCCCGGCCCGGTGATCGCCGTGACCATGGGCTGCTACGGCTTCTTCATGTCCTGCATCAACGTGTGCAGCGCCCCCGCCCGGCAGTCCCGGATGTCCGCCCGCAACCAGGGCGCGATGCACGCCGCCTTCCGGACCGTCACCTGGGGCGTGATCCCGCTCGCCGCCCTGGTCGGCGGCCTCGCCGTCACCCTGCTCACCGGGCCGCTCGGCATCCTGGACGCCACCCGGGCGGTGACGGCCGGCGGCACCCTGCTCGCCGCCTGCTCCTTCCTCCCCGCCCTCGGCCTCCAGCCGCTGCTGGACGCGGCCGGGCGCAGCGAGGTGGGCGCATGAACGACCAGCACCCGGTGGACCCGTCGGGAAAGGTCCTGCTGATCACCGGCACCTCCTCCGGCATCGGCCTGGCCACCGCCCTCGCCGCGGCCGGAGCCGGGTACACCACCGTCGCCACCGTACGCGAACCCGCCCGGGCGACGGCCCTGCTGGGCGCGGCCGAGGCCGCCGGGGTCACCGTGGACGTCCGCCGACTGGACGTCACCGACCCCGGATCTGTCAGCGACTGCCTGGCGGCCGTACGGCGGACGTACGGGCGGCTCGACGCCCTCGTCAACAACGCGGGCGTCTCCAACTCCGACCCCACCCTGGAGATGTCGACCGACGCGGCGCTGCGCGCCAACCTGGAGGTCAACTTCTTCGGCGTCGCCGCCGTCAGCCGGGCCGCCATGCCGCTGCTGCGCGCCGCGGGCGGGCGGCTGGTCACCGTCGGCAGCGTGCACGGGGTGGTCGGGCAGCCGTTCAACGAGGCCTACTGCGCCGCGAAGTTCGCCGTCGAGGGCTTCATGGAGGCGCTCGCCCCGGTCGCGGCGGCGCACGGCGTCCAGGTGTCGCTGGTGGTGCCGGGCTTCGTCCCGGACACCGGGTTCGGGATCTTCCCCGACGTCGACCGGGCCACCCTCCACGCCGCCTCCGGCCCGTACGCGCCGACCTTCGCGGGCTACCTCGACTGGGTCGGCGGCCAGGGCTGGGAGTCGGCCGGCCAGCCGGCCCGGGAGGTCGCCGAGGTCGTCGTCCGCACCCTCCGCGAGCGGCGGCCGCCGTTCCGGGTGCCCACCAGCGCCTGGGCCGCCGGCTACCTGGCCGCCAAACTCGCCGACCCCGACGGCTCCGCCGTCCAGACCCTGGCCCGCAGCTGGCTCGGGCAGCCACCGTCCACGACCTGACCCCCGGAGTCCCGCCATGCCCGCCAAGCCCCTCGCCGAGCTGGTCCGGTTCGCCCGCGCCAACTCCCCGTTCTACGCCGAGCTCCACCGCGACCTGCCGCCGGACGTCGACCGGCTCGACCTGCTTCCGGTGATCGACCAGACCGCGTTCTGGGCCGCCAACACCTGGCCCGACAACCGGGTGCTCACCGGCCCGCTCACCGACGCCGGCGTCTACAAGACCGGCGGCACCACGGGCGTCCCCAAGTTCTCACCGTGGACCCGCACCGAACACGCCGACTCGGTCACCGCCTTCGGCGCCGGGCTCGTCCGGGCCGGGCTGCGGCCCGGGCACCGGGTGGCCAACCTCTTCGTCGCCGGGGAACTCTACGGCGGCTTCCTCTACATCGAGAACGCCCTGCACCACGCGCCGGTGGACAACGTCCGCCTCGGCGTCGGCGGCGCCGCCCCGGACGACTACGTCGCCGACCTGATCACCGGCTTCGGCGTGCACGTCCTGGCCGGCGAGCCGATGAAGCTCAGCGCCGTCGCCGAGCGCCTGGTCGCCCGCGGGGAGCGCGCCGACGGCGTCGAACTGCTGCTCTTCGGCGGCGACCTGCTCTTCGCCGACCTGCGCCCGCTGCTCTCCCGGGCCTTCCCGAAGGCCGCGGTCGCCTCGGTCGGCTACGCCTCCAACGACGCCGGGCTGGTCGGCGCGCCCGTCCCCGGCGAGGACGTCCGGGTCCACGAGGCCTTCGCCGACCGCACGGTGGTGGAACTGCTCGACGAGGTCACCGGCGAGCCCGTCACCACGCCCGGAACGCCCGGCCGGGTCGTGGTCACCAACCTGTTCCGCACCCTGATGCCGATCCTGCGCTACCCCACCGGCGACCGCGCCGAATGGGTCGACGGCGAGTGCCGCCGCTTCCGCCTGCTCGGCCGCTCCGCCGAGGGCGCCCGGGCCGGCACCGTCACCCTGCCCACCGAGGAGATCCGCGCCGTCCTGCTCGCCGCCGACCCGGACCGCCACATCGCCGGGATGCAGCTGGTGCAACGTCGGTGGAACGGCCGGGACGGCGTCATCCTGCGGCTCGGCCACATCGGCCAGCCGCCGCCCGCCGAACTCGCCGGCCGCCTCGTGGACGCCGTCTACACGGCCCTGCCGCTCTACCCGTCCGAGGTCGCCCTCGGCAGCGTCCACCACCTCTCGGTCGAGTGGGTGCCGCGCTCGGAGCTGGTCACCAACCCGCGGACCGGCAAGCTCCAGCAGGTCCTGGACGAGCGGCCCCGGCAGTAGCCCGACCCGGGAATCGGGGGCCGGCTCAGTCGTGCCGCGGCCGGCCCCCGATCACCACGCTCTGCCCCCGGAACTCGGCGATCACCTTGCCGTCCGCCCGACGCACCGTCACGTCGTAGATCCCGCCGCGCCCGGCCCGCGAACGCTCCACCGCCTCCGCCACCAGCTCGTCCCCGACGGCCGCCGGGGCCAGGAAGGCCACCTGCGCCGCCTGGGCGACGGTCACCGGGCCGTGGCTGTTGCAGGCGTACGAGAACGCGGCGTCCGCCAGCAGGAAGAGGAACCCGCCGTGCGCCGTGCCGTGCCCGTTCACCATCGTCGCGGCCACCGTCATCCGCATCACCGCACGCCCGGCGGACACCGACTCCAGCACGATGCCCAGCGACCGGCTGGTCTCGTCCCGCTCGTACAGCGCGGCGGTCACGGGGTCGAACACGGCGTCACGGTCCCTCCGTCGGCGATGTCCGGCCCAGCGTAGGGGACGCAGTCGTTCCGGTCACCGGCCGATGCCGCGTCAGTGCTCCGCGGGCGGGCGGTACCCGGTCCGCGTCCGCCGGCCCCGTCGCCCAGGACGCCAGGAGCACCCCGACCCGGCCGACCGTGCCTCGCCGCCGCCCCCGGGATCCCCGCGGCTCCTCCGGGGAGGACCCGTCGGCCCCGGTGCCCGTCAGCCGCGGCGCAGCGGGGACCACTGGGCGGCCGCGGACTGCCGCAGCTCGGTGGCGATCAGCGCCGCCTGCACCCGGCGCTCCACGCCGAGCTTGGCGAGCAGCCGGGAGACGTGGTTCTTCACCGTCTTCTCGGCGAGGTAGAGCCGCTCGCCGATCTGCCGGTTGGTCAGGCCCTCCCCGATCAGCGCGAGCACCTCCTGCTCCCGCACCGTCAGGGCCGGGCCCGCGGTCACCGGCCGGGCCGGCTCGGCGTCGCTGCGCAGCCGGTTCAGCAGCCGGGTGGCCGCGCCCGGGTCGAGCATCGAACGGCCGGAGGCGACGGTCCGGACGGCGGCGACCAGGTCGGTGCCGCTGATCTGCTTCAGCACGTACCCGGCGGCGCCGGCCATCACGGCGTCCAGCAGCGCCTCCTCGTCGTCGAAGGAGGTGAGCATCAGACAGGCCAGGTCGGGCATCCGCGACCGCAGCTCACGGCAGACCGACACGCCGTCCCCGTCGCCCAGCCGCACGTCCAGCACCGCCACGTCGGGCCGCAGCGCCGGCACCCGGACCAGCGCCTGCTCGGCCGTCGCGGCCTCGCCGACCACCACCAGGTCCGGCTCACCGTCCAGCAGGTCGTGCACCCCGCGGCGCACCACCTCGTGGTCGTCCAGCAGGAACACCCGGACCGGCGCCGAAGCCTCGGCCCCCTCCGCCATGGTCGCCATCACGCGGCTCCGCCCTCGTCACCCCCGCACACGAACAGCGGGGCCCAGCGCATCATCCCCCGCGCGACGGCCGGGGCCCAGGGCCGAACGACCCCATTCGCCCGCCCCGCCCCCCTCACCGCCACTCCGCCGTCCCCCCGTCGGCGCGGGCCGGACGCCGTTCAGCGCCCCTGCCGACGGACGCTGCCGAGCCCCACCAGCAGGAACGCGAGCGCGACGGCCGCCCCGCCCACCGCCGCGAGCACCGCCTTCGGGGCGAGCCCGCCCCCGGCGGACAGCAGGATCGCCACCGCGCCCAGCGAGGCCACCGCCGCGCCGACCACCAGCCACCCGGCCAGGGCGAGGGCCGCCGGGCGGCCGCCGCGCGGCACCGGTCCCGCCTCCAGCGCGGCCCAGCGCGCCGCGCTCTCCCGCTGCTCGCCGCGCCGGTCCCACGCCGCCCGCAGCCGCAGGGCCGTGCCGGCGACCAGCCCGGTGAGGGCCACCTGGGCGGCCGGGTGCCAGTCGGGCACGGCGAGCAGCAGTCCGCCGGCCAGTGCGAGCGCCGCCCACCAGAGCACGCAGGCCGCCGCGGCCGTACGGGTGGAGCGGGGACGGTCGGCACCGGCCTGGAGGTCGGCGATGGCGGGCAGGTACCAGACGCAGCCGCTCGCGGTGAGCGCGGCGGTGCCGATGGCGAGCACGGTGCGGGTCATGGGCCGGCCTTCCTGGGGCGCAGGGCTGACGGTGGGTGGCGGGGGCCGTCCCCGCCCGCCCGGGGCAGCGGCGGGCGGGGACGACCGTTCGGGGCGGCGGCCTCAGCCGCCGGCGGACGGGGACGAGGGCGAGGACGAGGACGAGGGCGACGTACGGGCCCGCTGCGCCCGGGTCAGCGGCCGGTCGTACTTCACCGGTTCCACCCCGCCCAGGTGCGCGGCCGGCTTCCCGGTGTTCTCCAGCACGTCCCGGGCCGCGATGTCCGGGTGGTGGAGGTCGAAGGCCGGGGACTCGGAGCGGATCCGGGGCAGCTTGACGAAGTTGTGCCGGGGCGGCGGGCAGGAGGTGGCCCACTCCAGGGAGCGGCCCCAGCCCCAGGGGTCGTCCGAGGTGACCTTCTCGCCGTACTTGGCGGTCTTCCAGACGTTGTAGAGGAACGGCAGGATCGACAGGCCGAGCAGGAAGGACCCGATGGTGGACACGGTGTTGAGCGTGGTGAAGCCGTCCGAGGCCAGGTAGTCGGCGTAACGGCGGGGCATGCCCTCGGCGCCCAGCCAGTGCTGCACCAGGAAGGTCGCGTGGAAGCCGACGGTGAGCGTCCAGAAGGTGATCCGGCCCAGCCGCTCGTCGAGCTTCCTGCCGGTCATCTTGGGCCACCAGAAGTGGAAGCCGGCGAACATCGCGTACACCACCGTGCCGAACAGCGTGTAGTGGAAGTGGGCGACGACGAAGTACGAGTCGGAGACGTGGAAGTCGATCGGCGGGGCGGCGAGCAGCACGCCCGTCAGACCGCCGAAGAGGAAGGTGACCAGGAAGCCGACCGTCCACAGCATCGGCGTCTCGAAGCTCAGCGAGCCCCTCCACATGGTGCCGACCCAGTTGAAGAACTTGACCCCGGTCGGCACGGCGATCAGGAAGGTCATGAAGGAGAAGAACGGCAGCAGCACCTGCCCGGTGACGTACATGTGGTGGGCCCACACCGTCACCGACAGCCCCGCGATGGCCACCGTGGCGGCGATCAGGCCCGCGTAGCCGAACATCGGCTTGCGGCTGAACACCGGGATGACCTCCGAGACGATGCCGAAGAACGGCAGCGCCAGGATGTACACCTCGGGATGCCCGAAGAACCAGAACAGGTGCTGCCAGAGCATCGCCCCGCCGTTGGCCGGGTCGAAGACGTGCGAGCCGAACTTGCGGTCGCATTCGAGCGCCAGCAGCGCGGCGGCCAGCACCGGGAAGACCAGCAGCACCAGCACCGAGGTGAGCAGCACGTTCCAGCAGAAGATGGACATCCGGAACATGGTCAGTCCGGGGGCGCGCATGCAGATGATGGTGGTGACGAAGTTGACCGCGCCGAAGATGCTGCCGAAACCGGACAGCGTGACTCCCATGATCCACATGTCGGAGCCGACGCCCGGCGAGTGCACCGCGTCGGACAGCGGCGCGTAGAGGAACCAGCCGAAGTCGGCGGCGCCCTGCGGGGTCGCGAAGCCTGCGGCGGCGATCAGCGAGCCGAACATGAACAGCCAGTAGGACAGCATGTTCAGGCGCGGGAACGCCACGTCGGGCGCGCCGATCTGGAGCGGCATGATCCAGTTGGCGAAGCCGGTGAACAGCGGCATCGCGAAGAGCAGCAGCATCACCGAGCCGTGCATGGTGAAGGCCTGGTTGAACTGCTCGTTGGAGAGGATCTGCGTTCCGGGCCGGGCGAGTTCGGCGCGCATGACCAGCGCCAGGATGCCGCCGATCAGGAAGAACGCGAACGAGGACACCAGGTACATGGTGCCGATCGTCTTGTGGTCGGTGGTGGTCAGCAGTCCGACCAGGGCCGAACCCGGCCGCCTGGCCCGGACCGGGCGCGGGGGCAGGGGCGTCGGCGGCGGGGTGGGGTCGCCCTGTGCCTGGGTGGCGCTCAAGGACGCGCTCCTTCGGAACGTCGTGCGAATGGGTGGCGATCCATGATCCGAACCCGCGCCCCGCGCGTCCCAGGGCCCTTGGACCCGCCCGGCCGGGGCCGCTGGGCCCGAGTTACCGGACCGCACCCGGGACCTCCCGACCGGGCCCGGTCGGGCCCCACCCTCGCACCGGCCCTTCGCCGAGACATGGTTGACGAAACGTCAGTCCTCGGCGCCACCGTTCACACGACGCATCCGCACCTGGTACCAGGTGGGCCGCCGGAGCCGCCCGCAGAGCATGTCGCAGACCACCTCGACGCCGTCCGGGAGCCCGCCTTCGTACAGTCGCCGCACGAAGTCCCGCTGCTCGGCGGAGCCCTGGGTGCTGAGCAGCACCTCCCACGGCCCGGCGGTGGCCTCGACGGCGGCCCGGCGCTCGGTCCACCGACGCCGTTCCTCCTCCTGCTTGCGCCTGCGCCCCCGCTGCCCCGGCACGGCGCTCAGCCCGCCAGCCGGGCGATCTGCCCGCGCTCCAGGGCCGCGTACACCGCCCCGTCCGGGCCGACGGCGATCCCGTGCGGTTCGGCGCCGGGGCCGGGGACCTGGTGGCCGTCCAGCCGCCCGTCCGGGGTGAGCACGCCGATCCGGCCGGCGCCCCACTCGGTGAACCACAGCCGTCCGTCCGGCCCGGCGGCGATCGCGTGCGGCCTGGCCGCGCGGTCGGCGAGCGGGTACTCGGTGACCCGCCCGTCGACCGTGATCCGCCCGACCAGTCCGCCGCCGATCCCCACGTACCAGAGCGCCCCGTCGGCCCCGGCGGTGATCCCGACCGGCGCGGTGCCCGGTGTGGGCAGCCGGTGGACGGTCGTCTCGCCGTCGGTGCCCACCCGCGCGATCGCGTCGGCCTGGTTGAGCGCACACCACAGCGCGCCGTCCGGCCCGGCGGTGATGTGCGCGGGGAAGGCGCCCGGCACCGGCAGCGGATACTCCGTCAGCTCGCCGTCCGTGGTCATCCGACCGACCCGGTCGGCGTTCACCTCGGTGAACCACAGCGCGCCGTCCGGCCCGGTGACGATCCCGCCCGGTCCGGCGTCCACCGCCGACAGCGCGAACGAGGACGCCTCGCCGTCCACCGTGATCCGTCCGATCCGCCCGGCGTTCATCTGGGCGAACCACAGCGCCCCGTCCGGCCCGGCGGTGATCACCGAGGGCCCGCAGCGCGGCGCACCGAGCCCGAACCGCCGCACCGAGCCGTCCGGTGCCAGCCGCCCGACCTCCCCGGCGTGCACCAGGGTGAACCACACACCCCCGTCCGGCCCCACGGCCACCCCGTACGGCCCGTCCCCCGCCCCGGCCACCTCGAACAGTTCCACCCGCACCCCTCCATCACTATCGCGACTCTCGTCGCATTAGTGATCCTCGCACACCCGCCAGCCCGGGGCAACCGACTTACCCGCGCGCGTCCGGCAGCCCCCGGAGGACCGAGATCACGCCCATGCCTGCCGCGCACACCGGCACCGCCAGGAGAGCGCCGATGATGCCCGCGATGCCGGAGCCGGCCACGACGGCGACCATGATGGTCGCCGGGTGCAGCTCCACCGTGCGGCTCTGGATGACCGGCTGGAGGACGTTGCCCTCGACCAACTGGACCGCCAGCACCACGCCGAGCGCCCACAGCGCCGTGCCGAGCCCGCCGTCCGCCAGCGCGACCAGCACCGCCACCGTGCCGGACAGGAACGCGCCGACGAACGGGACGTACGCCCCCATGAAGACCAGCGCGCCCAGGCCCGGGGCGCCGGGGACGCCGAGGGCGAGCAGGCCGGCGGTGATGAAGGCCGCGTCGATCAGGGCGATCAGGGTGGTGCCGCGCATGAAGCCGGCCATCGCCTCGAAGGCGCGGTCGGCGCAGGCGACCACGGTGTCGGCGCCCCGCCCGGGCAGGGTGGCGCGGATGGCGTCGCCGGTGCGGTGGCCGTCGCGCAGGAAGAAGAAGACCAGGGCCAGGGCCAGCACCCCGCCGGTGAGCAGCTGGGCGAGCAGGCCGAGCCCCGAGAGCACGCCGTTGGTCAGCGCCGAGAGCAGCGAGTTGGTCTCGCCCTTGGCGTTCTCCAGCGCGTGCTGGACCTTCGCCCCGAACGGCCCGAGCCACTCGGCCAGCCGCCGTCCGGCGGACGGGAGCGAGGTGGCGATCTGCGGGGCGCTGTGCACCAGGGAGTTGACCAGCAGGACGATCACCCCGACCACCGCGACCACCAGCACCAGGCAGGTCAGTGCGGCCGCCAGGCTCCGGCTCACCCCCCGCCGGACCAGCCAGGGCACCACCGGGTGGAGCAGGGAGGCCCCCAGCAGCGCCAGGATGAACGGCACGGTGGCGGCCCTCAGTTCGACCAGCGCGAACACCACCAGCGAGCCCACGGTGATCAGCAGGATCACCGCCACCGACCAGGCTGCCGCCCGCCGCACGGCGGGCGGCAGCATCAGGTACGGCCTGCGGTGGTCGGGCCGCCCACCGGGCGGGCGCTCCACGGACACGGCAGCCTCCGACGGGGGTCGTCGTTGAGTCCGAACCGACCCATCTCACCAGAGAACCTGACGACCCGCCCGTTGTGGCGGCTAGCCGACCGCCTCGATCCGCACCGTCCCGCCCCCGCTCGCGCCCGCGAAGGCCAGTACCCGGTGCGCCTCCGCCTCCGCCGCCTCGCGGTCCGCCCGCGCCAGACGGACGAACGGCTGGACGACCGCCTCCTGCTCCCCCGTCAGCCGCCACGTCCCCGCGACCAGCCCGTCCACCAGCAGGGTTCCGAGCACCAGCCCGTTCCGGGTCATCACCCGCCCCTTGTACTCCTCCGGCAGCACCCGGTTCCGGTCGGCGTGCGAGAGCAGCAGGTTGTCGAACGGCGCGAGCAGCCGCACCGGCGCCGGGGCGTCCGGCTCGGGCCGGGGCGCCTGCGGCAGGTCGTACAGCAGTCGGCCCTGCTCGTCCCGGAAGGTCAGCAGCCGCGGGGCGAGCCGCCGCAGCACGGGGCCGAGCCCGGTGAGGCCGGACCACTTCCCCAGGTCCGCCGCCCCGGCCGGGCCGAAGGCGGCGAGGTAGCGCAGCACCAGGCCGTCCGGCGGGGGCGCGGGGTCGAGCGGGCGGCCGAGCCAGGCCTCCGCGGTGGTGTGGGCGGCCGGGCCGCCGCGCCCCCACAGCCCGCGCGGTGGCACCTGGACCAGCGGCAGCAGGCACCGCGCGGCCTGGGCCAGCGCCGCCGGGTCGCGGTCGGGGCGGGTGGCGGCCAGCAGCGCGCCGAGGCGCTGGAAGGTGCGCGGCTCCTCCTCGACCAGGGCGCGGGCCTCGGTGGCCAGCGCGGCCAGGTCCAGTCCGGCCAGCCGCTTGCCGTAGGTGGTGCGCAGCGCCTGGTCCAGGACGGGCTGCAGCAGCGGGCGCAGGGTCAGGCAGTCCTCGGCCGTGACCAGGTGGATGGTGCCGCGCTGGAGCGCGATCCGGACCACCGCCCGCCGTTCGACCAACCCGGTGAGCTGCTCCCCGGCGAAGCCGTCCAGCCGGGAGAGCAGCCCGAGGTACGGCGGCTGGGGGACGGCCTGGGCCTGGAGGCCGTCGAGGTGGTGGACGACCTCCAGGGGCGTCCGGTCCGTACGGGCGAGCAGGTGCTGACGGGCCAGGAGGGCTCGGCCCAGGGCGCGGTTGCCGAGCACCGTCACCGGCGGCCGTCCACGACGGAGCGCAGCACGGAGATCCGGTTGGTGGTGATGGAGGCGGCCCCGGTGTCGCGCAGTCGGCGCATGGTGCGGCGCAGGTCGGCGGTCCAGGCGGAGACGGCGAGCCCCTCGTCCGCCGCGGCCTCGACGAACCCGGGGGTGACCAGGCCGAACGGCGGGTTGAGGTAGCGCGGGCGCAGGTCGCGCAGCAGGGCGGGCGCGGGCATCCGGGGCTGCTTCCAGGTGAGCGCGATCTCGGCGTCCGGGCTGAGCTCGCGCACGGCCAGCATGGCGGTGGTGTGGCCGCAGAAGGCGACCAGCCCCTCGGCGCCGAGCCCGGTGACGACGGACCAGGTGGCGGCGGCCGGCCCGGGCTCGTCCAGGTCGATCAGCAGTCGCGGGCCGTTCGCGTCCGCCACTACCTTGATCGCCTCGGCGAGGGTGGGCACGGAAAGGGCGCCCTGGCGCAGCTCGGCCAGCTGCTCGGTGGTGACCCGGCCGATCGAGCGCGGGTCACCCCAGAGCCGTTCCAGGGTGGGGTCGTGCAGCAGCACCGGCACCTTGTCGCGGGTGAGCTGGACGTCCACCTCGACGGCGTCGGCCCCGGCGGCGAGCGCGGACTCGACGGAGGGCAGGGTGTTCTCCCGGTGGCGGTACGGGTCGCCGCGGTGGGCGACGGCGAGCACCGGGCGGCGGTCGGCGGGGGCGGCGGGGCTCATCGGATCCTTCCGGACAGCCAGGGGGTGAGGTCGTGGGCGCCGAGCGACTCGCGGTAGCCGGGTTCCCGCGGGACGGTGACGATCAGGGTGGTGGACGGCGGGAAGGTCCGTGCCTTGACGTGCACCAGGCCGGACCAGACGGAGTTCAGGAAGGCCGGGACGCTGTCGCGCGGGACGTCGAAGGGGATGCCCTCGACCGTCACGGTTGCCTCGTCGTGGTGGAACAGCCGGACGGCGGTCCGCGGGCTGCCGCCGAACTCCAGCAGGGCCTCGTGCGGGATGGCGTCCGGCCCGTCGTCGTGGCCGACCAGTCCGGCGAAGGTCCGGTCGTGTCCGATGTCGTGCTGGGCGCGCACGGCGCGGCCGTGCCGGGCGGCGACGGCCTCGATCGCCAGCACGGCGCTCTGGGTGGTCGGCAGGTGCGGGGGCGGCATCCGGGCCTCTCGGTCGGGACTCGTCTTCGGTTCTTCGGTGCGGATCGGAAGGACGGGACCAGGGCGTGTCCTTCGGATCACGGCGACCGCCCGGCGTGATCCGAGAACCACGCCCTAGCGTCGCTCGATCATCACATTGGTCGACTTGACGACCGCCGTGGCGGGTGCCCCCGGCACCAGGTTCAGCTCCTCCGCCGACTCCCGGCTGATCAGCGACACCACCCGGAACGGCCCGGCCTGCACCTCCACCTGCGCGGCCACGTCGCCGAGCACCACGTCGGTGATGATCCCGGGGAAACGGTTGCGCGCCGAGGAGGGCCGGCCCTCGGCCTCGGCGTTCTCCGGCCGGGCCAGCTCGCGGGCGAAGGCGGCGAGCTCGGCGCCGGGAATGATCCGGTGCCCGTGCTCGTCCCGCACGGCGGCGAGCCGCCCGGCGTCCACCCAGCGCCGCATGGTGTCCGCGCTGACGCCGAGCAGCGCCGCCGCCTCACCGATGCGGTACGGGTTGACCGGCACCTCGGGCTGGCCCATGTGCGACTCCTGACGGTGGTTCGAGGTACGGGGTACGCGCGCCCCTCCGCCATCCTGCCGTACCAAGGACGCCGACGGGAAACGGCCCCGGACCAGCCCCTGGGCGCCGTCCGTCGGCACGGCCTACGGCTCGCCGAAGAGGTCCCGCCGCACGGCGTCCCCGGCGGTGAGCACCGCCCCGGCGAGCACCGCCCCGCCGCCCGCCGTACCGGCCCGCACCTCGGTGCGCAGCGGGGAGAACCCGGCCAGCCGCCGCTCGACCCGCCCGGCCAGCTCGGCGCCGCCGGCCCGGCCGATCTCGCCGCCGAGCACCACGCAGCCCGGGTCGAGCACCACGCAGAGCGCGGCCGCGCCGAGCGCGATCCGCTCGGCCAGCTCGTCCAGGAACGCCTCGCCCGCCGCACCGGCGGCCGGCGCGGCGCGCACCACGGCCTCGGCGGCGGACGCGTCCGCGGCCGGGTCGGCGGGCAGCCCGTGGGTGCGGGCGAGTGCGCAGATGGCGGCGCTGCCGACCAGGCCGTGGAAGCCGCCCTCGCAGCTGTCGGCGCTGGGCAGCCCGACCGTGCCGGGGACGGGCAGGAAGCAGATCTCGCCGGTGCCGCCGGAGAAGCCCCGGCGCAGCCGCCCGTCGAGGATGACGGCGGCGCCGACGCTGTGGCCGAGCCACATCAGCACGAAGGTGTCGCGGTCACGCGCTGCGCCGACCCGGTACTCGGCCCGGCCGGCCAGGTTGACCTCGTTCTCCAGGATGACGTCGGTACCGGGCAACTCCCTGAGGGCGGCCAGGAGTTCGGCGTGCCAGCCGGGGAGTTTGCCGGTGCTGTGCAGCCGGCCGGTGGCGGGGTCGACCAGGCCCGGGGCGCCGACCGCGACGGTGTGCAGCCGCTCGACGCCGGCGCCGCGCGCCGTCTCCAGCAGGGTGCGCACGATCGCCCCGGCGGTGTCTTCACCCGACGCGCCCGAGGAACCGCCCGACGGATCGACCGGCACCTCGGCGGTGGCGAGGCTGCGCCCGGCGAGGTCGGCGACGACCAGGCTGACGCCGCCCTCGCGGACGTCGAAGGCGGCGATGTGGGCGCGGGAGGCGACGAGTGCGTAGAGCCGGGCGTTGGGGCCGCGCCGCTGTTCGCCGCGTTCGCCGACGACGGCGACCAGGCCGGTGCGCTGGAGGCGGTCGAGCAGGTCGGCGACGGTCGGCCGGGACAGGCCGGTGAGGTCGCGCAGCTCGGTCGCGGTGAGCGGACCCTGTTCGAGCAGGAGGTTGAGCGCCAGCCGGTCGTTGATCGCCCGGGCGGTGCTCGGCGTGGCCGTACGCGCGGTGGTCATGGCCGATCATCCTTCCAGAGTGTTTCTATCAGGGTCCCTTCCTGATAATTTATCGAACCGGTCGCACGCACCACCGCCTACGGACGACTCCGCCGCGCGGACCCGTCGGCCTGCACGTAGACCACCCACAGGGCACCGTCGCGCCCCGACCAGCGCGACCGGGAGGGAACGCCGCATGACAGTCACCATCCACGAACCGCTCGCCGAGCCACGCCGCTCCAGGCTGGGCATCGCGCTGGTCTTCGGCGTGCACGGCGCCGTCGGCGGCACCTTCGTCACCCGCATCCCGTGGATCCAGGACCGGCTGGACCTCTCCCCCGGCCAACTCGGCCTGGCCCTGGTGATGCCCGCCATCGGCTCCTCCCTCGCGATGCCGCTCGCCGGACGCCTCGTCCACCGCTACGGAGGCCGGGCCGCGGTGCGCGGACTGATCTCGCTCTGGTGCCTCGCCCTCGCCCTGCCCGCCCTCGCCCCCTCGCTGCCGGCGCTGTGCGCGGTGCTGCTGGTGTACGGAGCCACGGCGGGGACGGCCGATGTCGCGATGAACGCCCAGGGGGTGGAGATCGAGCAGCGCCTCGGCCGCTCGATCATGTCCGGGCTGCACGGGATGTGGAGCGCGGGCGGCCTGCTGGCCTCCGGATTCGGCATCCTGGCGGCCCATCTGGACCTCGACGCCCGGCTGCAACTGGCCGTCACGGCAGCGGTGCTGCTCGCCGTCGCCCAACCGGTCTGCCGGGCCCTGCCCGACCTGCGGGCGCCCGAGGCGGGCGAGGAGCCGCCGCGCTTCGCCCTTCCGCCGCGCAGCTCGCTGGTGATCGGGCTGGTCGGCTTCTGCGCGGTGTTCGCCGAGGGCGCCTCGATGGACTGGAGCGGCGTCTACCTCAAGGACGTCACCGGCGCCTCCGCCACCCTCGCGGCCGCCTCGTACACCGCCTTCTCGCTCACCATGGCGGTCAGCCGCCTGGCCGGGGACGCGGCGATCCGCAGCCTCGGCGCCGTCCGCGCCACCCGGCTGGGCGGGGCGGTCGCGACCCTCGGCGGCGTCCTGGTGGTGGCCGCCGACCACCCGGCACTGGCCATTCCCGGCTTCGCCCTGATCGGCGTCGGCATCGCGGTGATCGTGCCGCTCGCCTTCGCGGCCGCCGGACGGATCGGCAGCAATCCCAGCCAGGCCATCGCCGGCGTCGCCACCGTCACCTACACCTCCGGCCTGATCGCCCCCGCCGTGATCGGCGCCCTCGCCCAGGCCACCTCGCTCAGCGTCTCGTTCGGGCTGGTCACCCTGCTCGCGTTCGCCCTGCCGCTGAGCGCCGGGGCGCTGCGCCGGGCTGAACCGAATTCCAACGAAAGCGTGACCACAATGTCACCGGAAAAGCCTTCCGGAAAAGACCTGTCCACGATATGATCAACAATTCAAAGGAGAATTCCCGCTAATATCGCCGACCGTCGGGCGCGCTCCAGCGCCCGGCGGTCTCCGCTATCCGCGAGGGGAATTCCCGCCACATGTGCTACGACCCGGATGCCGCGCCGCCCGCTCCCACCCCCGCCCGCCGGCCACTGGCCGAGGCCGCCGACCTCACCCTGACCTCCGCGGACGGCACCGAGTTCGCCGCCTTCCTGGCCCGTCCGGTACTGGCCACCGGCGTCGGCGTGCTCGTCCTGCCGGACAACAAGGGCCTTTCCGCGTTCTACCGGCACACCGCCGCCCGGCTCGCCGAACAGGGGCACCCGGCCCTCGTCCTCGACTACTACGGCCGCACCGCCGGGGCCGCCCCGGAAAGCCGCCCGCCGGAATTCGGCGAGCTCCCGAACCTGCTCCCCCACCTCCTCGCACTCACCCCCGAGACGCTGGACGCCGACCTCACCGCCGCCCTGGAGCGGCTGCGCGCCGTCGGCCCCGCCGAGGTGGTCGCGCTCGGCTTCTGCTTCGGTGGCCGCCAGGCCTTCCGCACCGCCGCACCCCGCTTCGGCCTGGCAGGGGCGGTCGGCTTCTACGGCTACCCCGACGCGATCAACGGCGCCCCCGGCCCCACCCAGCTGGCCGCCGGCCTCACCGCCCCGGTCCTCGCCCTGTGGGGCGGCGCCGACGAGCACATCCCGCCCGCCGCCGTCGAGGCCTTCGACACGGCCCTCACCGCGGCTGGCTGCCCGCACGAGTTCGTCACCTACCCGGGCGCCCCGCACAACTTCTTCGAACGGTCGGCCGTCGACCACGCGGACGCGGCCGGGGACGCCTGGAACCGGCTGCTGGCCTTCCTCGACGCGGCCGACTGAGCCGCCCCTGAAATCCCTTCGCCCCGCCGCACGTCGCGGCCCGACACCGGGGCCGTGCTCGGATTCCCCAGGATCGACAGGATCGACAGGATCGACAGGATCGACAACGACGCCCTGGTCACCTGCCTGGGCGACCCCCAGCGCACCGTGGCGGCCCACCGGGAGCTGCTCCGGCGCGGAACGGACGCCCTGGGCGCGATCCGCGCCGGGCTGTCCCACGACCACCCGGCCGTCCGGGCGGGCTGCTGCCGCCTCCTGGACCACCTGGTCGACACCGACTCCATGGACCTGCTCGTCGCCATGGCCGACGGCCCCGACGCCGAGGTCAGGATCGCCGCCTTCCACGCCCTGGCCTGCGACCGCTGCAAGGACGACGCCTGCACACCGGACGGAGCCTCAGGACCGGTTCAGGTAGGTGAGCACGGCCCGGACCCGGCGGTTGGTGTCGTCGTCATCGGCGATGCCGAGCTTGCCGAACATCGAGGTGGTGTACTTGCTGATCGCGCTGTCGCTGAGGAACAGCCGCCGCCCGATGGCCTGATTGGACAGCCCCTCCGCCATCAGCCCGAGCACCTCGTACTCGCGCCCGGTGAGCTGGCTGAGCCCCCGCTCCGGCGGGCTCGCGGACAGCAGCTTGGCGATCACCGCCGGGTCCATCGCCGTGCCGCCGGCCGCGACCCGCTCCAGCGAGCCGATGAACTGGTCGGCGTCGAACACGCTCTCCTTCAGCAGGTAGCCGACCCCGCCGGAGCCGTCCGCCAGTAGCTCCCGCGCGTACAGCTGCTCCACGTGCTGGGAGAGGATCAGGATCGGCAGTCCGGGCAGCTCGCGGCGGGCCGTGAGCGCCGCCCGCAGGCCCTCGTCCGACTGGGTCGGCGGCATCCGGACGTCGATCACGGACACGTCCGGGCGGTGGGCCAGCAGCGCGTCGAGCGTCTCGGGCCCGGTGGAGGCGGTGGCCACCACCTCGTGCCCGCAGGCCTCGATCAGGTGGACCATCCCGTCGCGCAGGAGGTAGAGGTCTTCGGCTACGAGGATTCGCACGGCACCGTCATCCTGACGTGGGTCGGTCCGCCGGGCGGACTGGTGATGTCGAGGGAGCCGTCGAAGGCGCCGAGGCGGCGGCGCAGGCCCGCGAGCCCGCCGCCGGGCCGTTCCCGGACGCCGCCCGAGCCGTCGTCCCCGACCTCGACGACGAGCCCGTGCTCGTCCTGGTGGAAGGTGACACCGGCCCGGGCCGCCCCGCCGTGCTCGACGGCGTTGGTGAGCAGTTCGGCGACACCGAAGTACACCGCGGACTCGATCGGCGCGTCCACCCGCACCGGCGCCTGCGCATCGACGGTCACCTCCAGCCGCAGGTCGAGGGCGAGGGCGCGCACCGCCTCGACCAGTCCGCGTTCGGTCAGCACCGGCGGGCTGATGCCGTGGACCAGTTCGCGCAGTTCGGCCAGCGAGGCCTTCGCGCCGTCCTGGGCGTCCCGCATCAGTGCCTTGGCCCGCTCCGGGTCGCGCTCCACCAGCAGCTGGGCGGTGGCCAGCGAGAGACCGAGCGCGACCAGCCGGGCCTGTGCGCCGTCGTGCAGGTCCCGCTCGATCCGGCGGATCTCGGCGGCCTGGGCGACGGTGGCGTCCGCCCGCTGGGCGGTCAGCTCCGCCACCCGCTCGGCCAGCGCCATGGCCCGCGAGGGCCGCAGGAAGCGCCCGGCCACCGGCGTCACCAACCGCCAGGCGTACGGCGCGCCGCCGACGGCCAGCAGCAGCCCGACCGCCCCGAGCAGCCGGGCGGGCACCTCCGGCCGGGCCAGCCCGAGCACGGCCGCGGCCAGCGCGGCCGGCGGCAGCGCGGCGACCGGGCCCGCGGTGACCGCCGCGACCGCGACGAACCGCAGGTCCCGCAGGTTGGCCGGGTCGCGCCAGCGGACCCGCCAGTGCTGGTCCATCAGGGCGTCGCGGCGGGTCTTCTCGTACGTGAAGCCGTTCCACCAGAACCCGGTGGACATCCGGGTCACCGGCGGGGCCTGCCGGTAGCCGGCGGGCAGGACGGGACCGCCCCAGCGCGCCACCAGGGCGCGCGCGGCCCGGCACACCGGGCGGCTCAGCCCGAGGGTGCCCACGCACACCAGGACCAGCGGCGGCAGCCACGACCACGGGTTGGTCGGCCCCCAGGACCGGCCCAGCACCACCGCGCCCGCCCACACCACCGGGACCGGCAGGGTCACCGCCGCGACCGCGCACGCCCGCAGGAACCCCGTCGCGGCCCCCGTCGCCCACCCGCCCAGCTTCCCCATCGAGCCTTCCCCCCTTCCGCCGGTGCACCCACTGTGCACCGCGCGGAACCCCCGTCCGCCCCGCTCCGGGCCGGGAGTGTGGCCAGGCCCACCCAGCTGTGGGCCCAGCCGGACCCCCGCCATCATGCCGATCACGATCACCGGCGTCGACCCTCACCCCCGGCCGGCCCGCTCCGGGGACCGGTTAGGCTCTCGCCGTGCCCGCAGCCCTGACGACCGCCGACGAGCCGACCGCCGACGAGCCGACCGCCGACGAGCCCGCCGTCCACGACGGGCGGCACCCGACCCGTTCGGCCTGGTGGCGGTTCGGCCTGCTGGTGGTGCTGCTGGGGGCCTGCGCCGGCTCGCTGCTGCTCTGGAGCCCGACCGACCTGCTCTCGGGCGGGCTGGCGGACCGGATGCCCGGCTACTGGTTCGCGCCGCTGTTCGCCCTCGTCTACGCGGTCGGGACGCTCGCCTTCGTACCGCGCCCCGCACTGAACGCCGTGGCCGGACTGCTGCTGGGCATCCGGCAGGGGGTGCCGCTCGCGGTGCTCGGCACCACCCTGGGCGCGGCCATGGCCTTCGCCCTCGGCCGGGGGCTGGGTCGCGAGGCGCTGCGGCCGTACCTGCGCGGCAAGGTGCTCGGCGCCCTCGACCGGCGCTTCACCGACCAGGGCTTCCGCAGCGTCCTGGTGCTGCGGCTGCTGCCCGGCCTGCCGTTCCAGGCGGGCAACTACGGCGCGGCGTTCTCCGGGGTCCGCTTCCTCCCCTTCCTGTTCGCCACCGCGATCGGCGTGGTGCCGACCACCGCCGTGTACGTCGTCGCGGCGGCCAGTGCGGACCAGCCGGGCTCGGCCGCGTTCCTGGTCTCGGCCGGGGTGATCGCCCTGCTGGTGCTGGGCAGCCTGGTCGGGCTCTGGCGGGCGACCGCGGTCCGCCGCCGCGCGCGGGCCGGCTGACGGGCCCCGCAATTCGCTCGCGCTCCCGCGCCACCGGGGCCACGATGGCCGGCATGACCGAACTCACCCCGCGGGTCGACCCGCCGATGGCCGCCGACGAGGCCGCCATGCTCACCTCCTGGCTCGACTACCACCGCAGCACCCTCGCCCTGAAGTGCGAAGGCCTGACCGACGATCAGCTGCGGCTGCGCTCCGTCCCGCCGTCCTCGCTCTCCCTGCTCGGCCTGGTCCGGCACATGGCCGAGGTCGAGCGGCACTGGTTCCAGGGCATCCTGCTCGGCGAGGAGACCGCCACCGGCCACTACTGGACCGAGGCGGACCCGGACGGCGACTTCGACCACGTCGACACCGCCGACGTCGCCGCGGACTTCGCCACCTGGCACGCCGAGATCGAGGCCGCCCGCCGGGCGTCGGCCGGACTGCCGCTCGACACCGCCGGAAAGCGGCTGCGCCAGGACGAGGAGGTGACGCTCCGCTGGATCCTCGTCCACATGATCGAGGAGTACGCGCGACACAACGGGCACGCGGATTTGTTGCGGGAGCTGGTGGACGGTTCGACCGGCGAGTGAAATCGTTTCGGCATTGTTGACAGAAGGTCAATTACGCCGTGAGCGCGACCGATATGGTCTACGCGCGCAACCGTACCGAGCTGCGCCGCGTCGCTGTCCTTGCCCGGTTCCGCCCGGGTTTCCGGTGCGGCGCGACTCGTACGGAGGCCACGAGCGGGCACGGGACCGGTGAACAGTGCGATACTCGGACAGTTCCGACGAGTGGATGACGTGTCAAAAAGGACACGCAACCCCCGGGGGGACCAGACGGGACGAGGCAGGGAGGCGCGGCATGGGAGCACTTCGCGACGAGCACCACAACGGGTGGCTGATGCCCTCCGGGAACTACCCGGCCGCGGTGTACGACGACGAGTGGGTGGATCAGGAGACGGTGCCCGCCGTCCCCGCGCCCGCGAAGATCGTCTCCCTGCGGCCGACGGGCTTCGAGGCGGCCCGAACGGTCGGTGAGCACATCCGGGCCAGCACCCCGGTGGTCATGGACCTCACCGAGATGGACGAGGCCGAGGCCAAGCGCATGGTCGACTTCGCCTCCGGGCTGATCTTCGGCACTCGGGGCGGCATCGAGCGGATCGCCCGCCGGGTCTTCCTGCTCACCCCGGCGGACGTCGAGGTGATGGTGATCGACCGCCCGCTCGACGAGACCGGCTTCTACAACCAGAGCTGACCGGAACGGCGCGGGCCCGGCAGCCCGCAGCACCCCACCGGGGGCGGCGCACACCAGCCGTCCCCGGTTTTTGCTGCTCGCGTTCGATTCGGCCATGACGCAACTGAGATTCTCAGTAAAAGAACGAGACATCAGTGTCTCATCTGGCCTACACTCGACTCATGGCCACCGACCGCGACACCGTGCTGGAAGCCGCCGTCGGCGTGCTGTCCCGCCGCCCCACCGCCCACCTGGACGAAATCGCCCGCGCCGCGGGCATCAGCCGGGCCACCCTGCACCGGCTGTTCCCGGGCCGCGACGCGCTGATCCGCGACGTCGGCCGGCTCGGACTGCAGCGCTTCGCCGCCGCCCTGGACACCGCCGCCGTCGAGGAGGGCGACGCCCAGGCGGCCCTGCGCCGCCTGGTGGACGCCGCCGTCCCGGACGCCATGCTCTGCGCCTTCCTGGCGGGCGAGAACCAGCTCTACGACGACGACGGGATCAACGACCTCTGGGAAGTCCAGATCGCCCGGCTGCACGCGCTCTTCCTGCGCGGACAGCGCGAGGGCGTCTTCCGGATCGAGCTGAGCGCCGCCTGGCTGAGCGAGGCCTTCTTCGACCTGGTGGCCGGGCTCGGCTGGGCCATCCAGGACGGCCGGCTCGCCCCGCGCGACGCCGCCTTCTCCCTCGCCGAGCTCTTCCTCGGCGGCGCCCTGCGCCGGGACACCGCTCCCCCCACCCACGACGCCCC
This sequence comes from Kitasatospora sp. NPDC059648, assembly GCF_042734825.1. Classification (NCBI taxonomy): domain Bacteria; kingdom Bacillati; phylum Actinomycetota; class Actinomycetes; order Kitasatosporales; family Streptomycetaceae; genus Kitasatospora; species Kitasatospora sp. NPDC059648. The sequence continues at coordinate 63,321 of NZ_JBHWDU010000012.1, forward strand.
CACCCACCGCACCTCGGACCGGAAACCGGAAACCGATACCCCATGAGCACCCCCGTTCTGACCGCCCGCCAGCGCTGGACCGGCCTCGCCGTCCTGGTGCTGGCCGTCACCGTGGTCGCCCTGGACGCGACCGTGCTCTCCCTCGCCCTCCCCTCCATCAGCGAGACGCTGCGACCCAGCGGCACCCAGCTGCTCTGGATCGGCGACGCCTACTCCTTCGTGCTGGCCGGCCTGCTGGTCAGCATGGGCGCCCTGAGCGACCGGATCGGCCGCAAGAAACTGCTGCTGACCGGCGCCACCGCCTTCGGCGCCGCCTCGCTGCTGGCCGCGTACGCCCCGAGCCCCGGCTGGCTGATCCTGGCCCGGGCGCTGCTCGGCGTCGCCGGGGCGACGATCATGCCCTCCACCCTCTCGCTGGTCCGCACCCTGTTCCCGGACGACCGGGAGCGGGCCACCGCGATCGGCATCTGGGGCGCGGCCGCCACCGCCGGCGCCGCGCTCGGGCCGGTGGTCGGCGGGCTGCTGCTGGAGCACTTCTGGTGGGGTTCGGTGTTCCTGCTGAACATCCCGGTGCTGGTCCTGCTGCTGGTGTCCGGCGTATGGCTGCTGCCGGAGTCCCGGGACCCGAAGCCGGGGCGCTGGGACGTGCCGAGCGTCGCGCTGTCGATGGCCGGGGTGATCGGCGTGGTGTACGCGATCAAGGAGGGCGCCACGCACGGCCCGGCCCGCTGGGACGTGCCCGTCACCTTCCTCCTGGGTGCCGCCGCGCTGGCCGTCTTCGTCCGCCGCCAGCTGCGGCTGGAGACCCCGCTGCTGGAGGTCGGGCTGTTCCGCGACCGTCGGTTCACGGCCGCCGTCACGGCCTCGCTGATCTCGCTGGTCGGCCTGTCCGGCGTGATCTTCGTGCTCTCCCAGTACCTCCAGCTGGTGCGCGGCTACGAGCCGCTCCGGGCGGGTCTGGCGGAGCTGCCGGCCTTCGCCGGTTCGGTGGCCGGCGGGCTGCTGACCGCCCGGATCGCCCGGCGCTTCGGCGCCCGGCGGGCGCTGGCCGTCGGCATGCTGGCGATGGGCCTGGCCACGGGTGCGCTGGGCTGGATGGCGCAGGACACCACCTACCTGCTGCTGGCCGCCGCCTTCCTGGTGACCGGTACGGCCGAGGGCGTCGTCTACACCCTCGGCGCCGACCTGGTGCTGTCCGCCGCGCCGGCCGACAAGACCGGGGCCGCCTCGGCGGTCTCGGAGACGGCGTACGAGCTGGGCACCGCACTCGGCATCGCCCTGGTCGGCTCGGTGGTCGGCTCGATCTACGCGAACGGGCTGTCCGTCCCGGCCGGGACCTCCCCCGGGGACGCCGCCCGGGCCGGGGAGTCGCTGGGCGGCGCCGTGGAGACGGCGCAGGGGCTGTCGCCGGAGCTGGCGCAGCCGCTGCTGGCGAGCGCGAAGGAGTCCTTCGTGCACGGCATGAACGGCGCCGGACTGCTGGCCGGGGCGCTGCTGACCGCCGCGGCCGCGCTGGCCTGGTGGCTGTTGCGCGACCGCTCCGCGAGGACGCCGGTCGAGGCGGCCGAGGCGGCCGAGCCGGCCGAGCCGGCCGGGGCCGCCCGCGGCAACTGAGCGCCGGGCGAGCGCATGAGAACGGCCGTTCCCGAATCGGGAACGGCCGTTCTCATGTCCGGGGGGGCGTCCACGGGCGTCGGCTACGAGGTCCCGAAGGGGAGTTCCAGCTCGGCCCAGACCACCTTGCCGTCCCTGGTCAGCCGACTGCCCCAGCGCTGGGCCAGCTCGCTGACCAGGAACATCCCGCGCCCGCCCTCGTCCTGCTCGGCGAAGGGGCGCAACTGCGGGGTCGCGCCGCCGGCGTCGGAGACCTCGACGGTGAGCACCCGGTCGCGGAACAGCCGCAGCCGGCGCGGCGCCTCGGCGTGCAGCAGGGCGTTCGTGACCAGCTCGCTGACCAGCAGCTCGGCGTAGTCGGAGAGTGCGCTCAGGCCCCAGGACTCCAGGGCGGCGCGGGTGAAGCGGCGGGCCCGGCCGGGGAGCTTGCCGCCGCCGGTGAGCGGGAGGGTGGCGATCCGGTCGGCGGGCACCGGCAGCGCCCTGGCCATGATCATCGCGATGTCGTCCTCGGTGCCGTCGGTGACCAGCGCGCCGATCACGGCGTCGCAGGTCTCCTCCAGCGTGCGGCCGGGCCCGGCCAGGGTGCGGGCGAGCAGGTCGATGCCGTCGTCCAGGTCCTGGCCGCGCCGCTCGACCAGGCCGTCGGTGTAGAGGGCGAGCACGCCGCCCTCGGGGAGGGTGAACCCGATCGACTCGAAGGCGACCCCGCCGACGCCCAGCGGTACGCCGGGCGGCACCTCGACCCGGCGGGCGACGCCGTCGGTGCCGACCCAGACCGGCGGCAGGTGGCCGGCCGAGGCGACCTGGACGGTGCGCTCCAGCGGGTCGTAGACGGCGCAGATGCAGGTGGCGAACTGGCCCTCGCCGATCCCCGAGGCGGTCTCGTCCAGTCGGGTGAGGACCTGCTCGGGCGCCATGTCCAGGGTGGCGAGGGTCCGGGCGACGGTGCGCAGCTGGCCCATGGTGGCGGCGGCGCGGATGCCGTGGCCCATCACGTCGCCGACCACCAGGGCGACCCGCCCGCAGGACAACGGCACCACGTCGAACCAGTCGCCGCCGACCTCGCTGACCACGCTGCTCGGCAGGTAGCGGTAGGCGATCTCCAGGCCGAGGGTGCGGTGGATCTCCTGCGGCAGCAGGCTGCGCTGGAGGGTGAGCGCGGTCTCCCGCTCGCGGCGGTAGAGCCGGGCGTTGTCGAGGGCCAGGGCGGTGCGGGCGACGAGTTCCTCGGCGAGCGCGACGTCGGCCTCGTTGAACGGCTCGGGGTTGCGCATCCGGATGAACTCGGAGCCGCCGAGCACCATGCCCCGGGCGGTGATCGGGACCATCAGGTACGAGTGGATGCCGGCGGCCATCCCGGGGGCGACCCGGTCCTCGCTGGACACCAGGCCGCGCAGCACCTCCTCGTCCACGTGGGCCCGCAGCAGCGGCCGTCCGCTGCGCAGGCACTGGGTGTAGCTGCGGTCGGGGGCGTACTCGGAGGTCTCGCCGACGACGTCCACGGCGTGCGCGAGGCCGGTCTCGTAGTTCTCCCCGACGGCGACGGCGCGCAGGGTGACGGAGCGGTCGGAGGGGATCGGGGTGGGTTCGGCGCCGCGCAGCACCGGCTCCAGCAGGTCGACGGTGGCGAAGTCGGCGAACCGGGGGACGACCGCCTCGATCAGCTCCTCCGCGGTGCGCTGGAGGTCGAGTGTGGTGCCGATCCGGGCGGTGGCCTCGGCGATGGTGGCCAGCCGCTCCTGGGCGCGGGCGGCGCGGGCCTCGGCCTGGAAGCGCTCGGTGACGTCGATGATCGAGGAGCAGACGCCGAAGACCTTGCCGGTGGAGTCCTCCAGCCGGAAGTAGGAGGCGGACCAGGCCCGGTCCCGCCGGGGGTCGCCGGGGACGCGGCCGTGCGAGCGGGCGTCGACCACGGGCTTGCCGCTCCTGAGCACCTGTCTCATGATCTGTTCGATCTCGGCGGTGTTGATGCCGGGCAGGACGGCGGATATCCGTCTGCCCAGGTGGCCGGCGACCGGCACGCCGTTCATCCGGGCGAGTGCCTCGTTGATCCGGACGAAGCGCAGGTCGGTGTCGTAGACGGCCATGCCGATCGGGGAGCGGCCGAAGATGCCGCCCAGCACGGCGAGGTCGGCCTCGATCGCGTGGATGGCCCGGGTGTCGGAGGCGGTGGCGAGCAGCAGCAGGGTGCCGGCCGGTCCGGCGATCGGGTAGGTGCGGAACTCCAGCTCGACCCGGTGCCCGTCGCGGTGGCGGACCGGGAAGACGAAGAGGGCGCCGCTGCCGGCCATGATCTGCTCGAACAGGGCGAGCACGGCGGGCCGGTCGGACTCGTCGGTCAGCAACCGGGCGGCGTAGCTGCCGACGGCCTCCTCGGCGGAGTAGCCGAGCAGCGCCTCGGCGTCCTCGCTCCAGTGCAGGATCAGTCCGTCGGCCTGGAGCAGCGCCGTGGCGAGCGGGACGAGGCGGTGGCCTTCCGGGCGTGCGGTATCGCCGTCCGGCGCGGAGCCGGCGGCGGCGGTCGCGTCCCACTCGTGTCCGTGCATTCAGGCAGCACCCCGGTTCGGCTCGTACCCGGCCGAGTGGGCCTCACGGTCCGTGCCGGCCGGGTTTCTTCTCCAGACTGCACGGACATCGGCCGCCCGGCGACCCCTTGGTCGGGGGACGTCCGGTCGCTCGGTTGTACGGGCGTCATGGGCGTACCGGCCGCAGCGTACTCTCCAGAACGCCCGCCCACTGCCGGATCACCCCGGAACGTCGAAGGCTGTCGTCGGTGAGCAGGTTGGCCAGGCCGAGGCCGCGGGCGAGGTCGAGCGTGGCCTGCACCGATTCGCGCACGCCGGGGCGGGTCTCGTCGGCGTCCAGGAACTCCACGGCGGCCCGGTGGGCCTCCCGGCCGACGTGTCCCTCCAGGGCGACGATCCGCTCGCGCAGGCCCTCCTCGGTGGCGGCGGCGGTCCACAGGTGCAGGGCGGCGCGGAACAACGGGCCGGTGTAGAGGCGGACGATCATGTCGACCACGGCCCGGGTGCGGTCGGGGCCGGCGGCCGGCAGTTCGTCCGCGTGGGCGCGGACCGCTGCCAGCCGCTCGGCGGTGACGTGCTCGACGGCCGCGGTGAAGAGGTCCTCGCGGGTCGGGAAGTGGTGCTGGGCGGCGCCCCGGGAGACGCCGGCCCGTTCGGCGACCACGGTGACGGTGGAGCCCTGCCAGCCGAGCTCGGCCAGGCAGTCCACGGCGGCCGCGAGCAGCCGGGCCCGGGTGGCGCGGCTGCGCTCCTGCTGGGGGGTGCGGACGGCGGGGTGGCTGGTCATGACGGGTGGGCGGTTCCTGTGTCGACGGGGTCTGTTCCGGTGGGGCGCGGTGGGTCGATCCTCACAGACGGGCCGCGGTCCTCGTCCGCCGGGGCCCCGGCCTTCAGGAGGCGGCTCCGGCCCGGGCGGCCTCGCGGGCGCGCAGTTCGCGGCGCAGGATCTTCCCCGCCGCGGACTTGGGGACGGCGTCCACGAACTCCACCGCGCGCACCTTCTTGTACGGGGCGACCTGCCCGGCGACGTAGCCGGTGACGTCCTCCTCGGTCAGCTCGCTGCCCGGGGCGCGGACCACGAAGGCCTTGGGGCACTCGGTGCCGTCGGCGTCGGGGACGCCGATCACGGCGGCGTCGGCGATCTGGGGGTGGCCCAGCAGCACGGCCTCCAGTTCGGCGGGGGCGACCTGGTAGCCCTTGTACTTGATCAGCTCCTTGACCCGGTCGACGACGAACAGGTAGCCGCGCTCGTCCACGTAGCCGATGTCGCCGGTGTGCAGCCAGCCCTCGGCGTCGACCACGGCGGCGGTCTCGGAGGGCCGCCCGAAGTAGCCCTTCATCACCTGGGGGCCGCGGATCAGCAGCTCGCCCCGCTCCCCCGGGCCGAGGTCGTCGCCGGAGCCGTCCAGGGCGGTGACCCGCAGCTCGGTGGAGGGGACCATCCGGCCGACGGAGCCGGGCGAGGGGTCGGGCTCGGTCGGGGAGACCACGTGGGTGACCGGGGACAGCTCGGTCATCCCGTAGCCCTGGAGCAGGTGCGGCAGGTTAAGGCGGCGGGCGCAGGCCTCGGCGAGTTCCCGGTCCAGCGGGGCGGCCGCGCACAGCAGGTACTCGACCGAGGAGAGGTCGAAGCGCTCCACGAGCGGGTGCTTGGCCAGCGCGAGGACGATCGGCGGGGCGACCACCAGGCCCTGCACCCGGTGCCGCTCGACCGCGCGGCAGAAGGTCTCCAGGTCGAAGCGGGGCAGCACGACGACGGTGGCGCCGCACCGCAGCGGCTGGTTGAGCAGCGCGGTCAGGCCGTAGATGTGGAAGAACGGCAGCACGGCGAGCACCCGTTCGCCCACGGCGGGGCGGTAGAGGGCGTCGGTCTGGGCGAGGTTGGTGGCGATCGAGCGGTGGGTGAGCATCACGCCCTTGGGCAGGCCGGTGGTGCCGCTGGAGTACGGCAGGACGGCGATGTCCTCGCCCGGGTCGATGGCCGGCTCGGGGGCGGGGCCGGTAGCGGCCAGCAGGTCGGCGAGCGAGGGGTGGCCCTCGGCGCCGTCCAGGACGACCGTGGCGGTCAGCGGGCGGCCGGCGGCGGCGAGCAGGTCGGCGGCGGCCCGGGCGGTCGGCAGGAACGGGGAGACGGTGATCAGCCAGCGGGCGTCGCTGTCGCCCAGTTGGCCGGCCAGTTCGCCAGGGGTGCTCAACGAGGACACCGTGGTCACGGTGGCGCCGGCCCGGGTGGCGCCGTAGTAGGCCGTCGGGTAGGCGATCGAGTTCGGGCTGAACAGTGCGACCACGTCCCCCTTGCGCACCCCCGCCTCGGCCAGCCCGGCGGCGACCCGCTCGACCGAGGCGGCGAGCCGGGCGTAGTCGACCCGCTCCCCGGTGAGGCCGTCGATCAGGGCCGTCCGGTCGCCGTACCGGGCCGCCGACGAGAGCACCGCTTCGTGGATCGGCAGGTCGACGTCGGGGACGTCCGGGAATTCGCTTCGGAAGACCAAGGCATGCCTCCAGTAAGGAAGTTGACGCGACAACTAGTTGTTCCGGGGGTGCGTTCAGGAGCATACGGACAGTCAGGGGGCAGGCTCGGCCATTGTGCGGAACCCGGGGCGGTGAACGCGTGGCGCGGTTGCTCCGGAGGGCGCCCGACCGGACGGTTCGCGGCACGGCCGGCCACGAGGTGCGGCCCCGGCTCCTGGAGCAACTCCGTGAGACTTCCCCCCCGGCGCTGGTTCTCGCGGCCGGGGCACGGCGGCACGCCCCCGGGCCCCGGCCCCGGCGGGCCGCCCACCCCCCCGGCGCCACCCCCCCCCCAGCACCCCCGCACCACAGCCCCCGGGAACCCGGC
>NZ_JBHWDU010000012.1:70311-90823 GCF_042734825.1 Kitasatospora sp. NPDC059648
CCCGGCGGCGACCCGCTCGACCGAGGCGGCGTGCCGGGCGTAGTCGACCCGCGCCCCGGTGAGGCCGCCGATCAGGGCCGTCCGGTCGCCGTTCCGCCCCGCCGACGGACCAGCGCAACCTGACCGGCTGGTACCGGGACGGCACCGCGCCGGGCGCCGCCGGGAACGCCCTCGTGGCCGGCCACGCGAGATCCGCAGCGGACCGGCCGCGTTCCACCGGCTCGGACTGCTGCGCGTGGACGACACCGTCGAGGTGACCCGCAAGGACCGGCGCGCCGCGGTGTTCGCCGTCGACTCGGTCCGGGTCGTCCCGAAGCGGGACTTCCCCGACGCCCTGGGGCACGGACCCACCGAGCGGGCCGAGCTCCGGCTGATCACCTGCGGCGGGAAGCTCGACCGGAAGGCCGGGCAAGAGTCCGACACCGTGGTGTTCGCCCACCTGACGGGAGCCCGCTGGACCGGTTCGCCGGATCAGTACGACTTCGGCAGGCCGAGGGTGTGCTGGGCGACGTAGTTGAGCACCATCTCCCGGCTGACCGGGGCGACCCTGCCGACCCGGGTGGCGGCCAGCAGCGCGCCCAGGCCGTACTCCTGGGTGAGGCCGTTGCCGCCGAGGGTCTGCACCGCCTGGTCGACCGTCCGGGCGGCGGCCTCCCCGGCGGCGTACTTGGCCATGTTGGCGGCCTCCCCCGCGGCCGCGTCCTCGCCCGCGTCGCAGAGCAGCCCGGCCTTCTGGGTCATCAGCCGGGCCAGCTCGATCTCCACCGCGCACTGGGCCAGCGGGTGCGCCAGGCCCTGGTGGGCGCCGATCGGGGTGGACCAGACGGTGCGGGTCCTGGCGTACTCCACCGCCTTGCCGAGCGCCTGGCGGGCCAGGCCGAGCGAGAAGGCGGCGGTCAGGACGCGCTCCGGGTTGAGGCCGGCGAACAGCTGGAGCAGACCGGCGTTCTCGTCCCCGACCAGGGCGCCGGCGGGCAGCCGGACGTCGTCCAGGAAGACCTGGAACTGCTTCTCCGGGGCGACGAGTTCCATCGGGATCGCGCGGTACTCGAAGCCGGGGGTGTCGCGCGGCACGACGAACAGGCAGGGCTTGAGCCTGCCGGTGCGCGCGTCCTCGGTACGGGCCACGAACAGCACGGCGTCGCAGTGGTCGATGCCGGAGACGAACACCTTGCGGCCGGTCAGCAGCCAGTCCTCGCCGTCCCGGCGGGCGACCGTGGAGATCCGGTGCGAGTTGCTGCCCGCGTCCGGCTCGGTGATGCCGAAGGCCATCCGGCGGGTGCCGTCGGCCAGACCGGGCAGCCAGCGCCGCTTCTGCTCCTCGGTACCGTAGCGGGCTATCACCGTGCCGCAGATCGCCGGGGAGACGATCAGCAGCAGCAACGGGCAGCCCGCGGTGCCGAGTTCCTCCAGGACGATGGCGAGGTCGCTGATGCCGCCGCCCCCGCCGCCGTACTCGGAGGGCAGGTTGACGCCCAGGTAGCCGGCCTTGCCGGCCTCCGCCCACAGTTCGTCGGCGGGCTCGCCGGCCCGGGCCTTGGCGAGGTAGTAGGCGGAGCCGTAGCGGCGGCCGAGGTCGCCGACGGCCTTGCGCAGGGCGGTGCGTTCGGGGGTTTCGAGGAGCTGACTGCCGATGCCGGACATGCGGGGGTCCTTCCTCAGACGGTACGGGGGTCTCAGGCTGCTTCGGTGGACTTGACGACGGCGAGCAGGGTGCCGAGCTCGACCTGTTCGCCGGGGGCGACGCGGAGTTCGGCCAGGATGCCGTCGGCGGGGGCGGTGACGCGGTGCTCCATCTTCATCGCCTCCAGCACGAGCAGCGGCTGCCCGGCGGTGACGGTGTCACCGGCGGCAGCGGTGGTGCGCAGGACGGTGCCGGGCATCGGGGCGAGCAGTGCGCCCGGGTCGGTCCGGGCGGTGGCGTCGGGGAAGCGCGGCAGCACGGTCAGCGCGGTGCTGCCGGTCGGGGTGTCGACGTACACCCGGTCGCCGTAGCGCGCCACGGCGTACGGGCGTTGGACCGCTCCCTCCCGCAGGACGACCAGGTCCGCGGTGGCGCCGACCAGTTCGACCTCGGGGTGGCCGTCGGCCTCCAGCCCGGCCCTGGTCAGGCGGTAGCGGACCTCCGACTCCGATCCGTCCGCGGCCCGGTAGCGCTTGGACTGGGGCTGGGAGGGCAGGTTGCGCCAGCCGGACGGCAGGGCGGGCCGTCGGGCCGCGGCGTCGGCGAGGGCGGCGGCCAGGGCGGCTCGCCCGGCGCCCTCGGTGTCGGCGGCGGTGAGCTCGGCCGCGTGCTCGGTGAGGAAGCCGGTGTGCAGGCGTCCGGCGAGGAAGGCCGGGTGCCGCAGCGCGCGGACCAGCAGCTCCCGGTTGGTGGCCGGGCCGTGGATCCGGGCACGGGCGAGCACGTCGGCCAGCCGGCGGGCGGCGGCGGCACGGGTCGGCGCCCGGACGATCACCTTGGCGAGCATCGCGTCGTAGTGCGGGGTGATCTCGCTGCCGGACTCGACACCGGAGTCCAGCCGCACCGGGCCGTCGGCGAACTCGGTGTGCTCGACGGCGAGTCCGAACCCGTGCAGGGTGCCGGTGGCGGGCTGCCAGGCCCTGCCCGGGTCCTCCGCGTAGAGCCGGGCCTCGATCGCGTGGCCGGCGGTCGGCGGCGGGGTGGCCGAGGGCAGCTCCTCCCCCTCGGCGACGGCGAGTTGGAGCGCGACCAGGTCCAGTCCGGTGACCGCCTCGGTGACCGGGTGCTCGACCTGGAGGCGGGTGTTCATCTCCAGGAAGAAGAACCGGCCGTCCTCGGCGAGCAGGAACTCGGCGGTTCCGGCGCCGACGTAACCGATCGCCCGGGCGGCGTTCACCGCGGCCGCGTGCAGCTCGGCCCGTACGTCGGCGGGCAGCCCGGGTGCCGGGGCCTCCTCGACCACCTTCTGGTGCCGCCGCTGGAGCGAGCAGTCGCGGTCCCCGACCGCCCAGACCGTGCCGTGGGCGTCGGCCAGCAGCTGGACCTCGACGTGCCGGCCGGTGGGCAGGTAGCGCTCGCAGAACACCTCGTCCGAGCCGAAGGCCTTGGCCGCCTCGGCCCGGGCGGCCTCGATCTCGGCGGGCAGGTCCGCGAGGTCCCGCACGACGCGCATGCCGCGGCCGCCGCCGCCCGCCGCCGCCTTGACCAGCACCGGCAGGTCGGCCTCGGTCGGCTGGTCGAGCGCGCCCAGGACGGGCACCCCGGCCGCGGCCATCAGCCGCTTGGCCGCGGTCTTGGAGCCCATCGCGGCGATCGCGGCCGGCGGCGGGCCGACCCACACCAGGCCCGCGTCCAGCACGGCCCGGGCGAACTCCGCGCTCTCGGACAGGAATCCGTACCCCGGGTGGACGGCGTCGGCCCCGGCCGCCAGCGCGGCCCGCACGATCAGCTCGCCGCGCAGGTAGGTGTCGGCGGGCGCGGCACCGGGCAGCCGGACGGCGGCGTCGGCCTCCCGCACGTGCGGGGCGCCGGCGTCCGGGTCGGAGTGCACGGCGGTGGTCGCGATGCCGAGCTCCCGGCAGGTGCGGAACACCCGGCGGGCGATCTCGCCCCGGTTCGCGACCAGCAGGTTGGTGATCGTGCTCATGGTCGGTTGCCCTCTCAGATCCGGAAGACGCCGTAGCCGCGCGCGCCCTCGACCGGCGCGTTGTGGATCGCGGACAGGCACAGGCCGAGCACCGTACGGGTGTCGCGCGGGTCGATCACGCCGTCGTCGTAGAGCCGGCCGGACAGGAAGACCGGCAGCGACTCCGCCTCGATCTGCTCCTCGACCATCGCCCGGATCGCGGCGTCCGCGTCCTCGTCGTACGGCTGCCCCTTGGCGGCGGCCGACTGGCGGGCCACGATCGACAGCACCCCGGCGAGCTGCTGCGGGCCCATCACGGCGGACTTGGCGCTCGGCCAGGAGAACAGGAAGCGCGGCTCGAACGCCCGGCCGCACATCCCGTAGTGGCCGGCCCCGTAGGAGGCGCCCATCAGCACGGACAGGTGCGGGACCTTCGAGTTGGCGACGGCGTTGATCATCATCGCACCGTGCTTGATGATGCCGCCCTGCTCGTAGGCCTTGCCGACCATGTAGCCCGTGGTGTTGTGCAGGAACAGCAGCGGGGTGTTCCGCTGGTTCGCCAGCTGGATGAACTGGGCGGCCTTCTGGGACTCCGCGCTGAACAGCACGCCCTGGGCGTTGGCCAGGATGCCCACCGGGTAGCCGTGCAGCCGGGCCCAGCCGGTGGCCAGGCTGGTGCCGTAGAGCGGCTTGAACTCGTCGAAATCGGAGCCGTCGACGATCCGGGCGATCACCTCGCGCGGGTCGAAGGGCACCTTGAGGTCCCCGGGGACGATCCCGAGCAGCTCCTCCTCGTCGTACTTCGGCGGCTCGGCGCACCGGTCCGGGTCAGGGCCCGGCTTGCGGTGGTCGAGCCGGGCGACGATCCGGCGGGCGGTCCGCAGCGCGTCCCGCTCGTCCACCGCGAAGTGGTCGGCCAGGCCGGAGGTGCGGGCGTGCATCTCCGCGCCGCCCAGCGACTCGTCGTCGGCCTCCTCGCCGGTGGCCATCCGGACCAGCGGCGGGCCGCCGAGGAAGACCTTGGCGCGCTCCTTGACCAGCACGGTGTGGTCGGACATCCCCGGCACGTAGGCGCCGCCGGCCGTCGAGTTGCCGAACACCACGGCCACGGTGGGGACGCCGGCGGCGGACAGCCGGGTGAGGTCCCGGAAGAGGGCTCCGCCGGGGATGAAGATCTCCTTCTGGCTGGGCAGGTCGGCGCCGCCGGACTCGACCAGGTTGACCAGCGGGAGGCGGTTGTCCAGCGCGATCTCGTTGGCCCGCAGCGCCTTCCGCAGGGTCCACGGGTTGCTGGCGCCGCCGCGCACCGTCGGATCGTTGGCGGTGATCACGCACTCGACGCCCTCGACCACGCCGATGCCGGTGACCAGCGCCGCGCCCACCGGGTGGTCGCTGCCCCAGGCCGCCAGCGGGGACAGCTCCAGGAACGGCGAGTCCTCGTCGACGAGCAGCTCGATCCGCTCCCGGGCCAGCAGCTTGCCCCGCCTGCGGTGGCGCTCCACGTACTTGGGGCCGCCCCCGGCCAGCGCCTTGGCGTGCTCGCCGTCCAGCGCGGCCAGCTTGGCGATCATAGCGGCCCGGTGCTCGGCGTACTCGGGCCCGGCCGGGTCGACACGGGTGGGCAGGACGGTCACAGGAGAACCTCCGGAAGGTCGGCGTGGCGCGAGCGCAGCCACTCGCCCAGGGCCTTGGCCTGGGGGTCGAAGCGGTGCTGGGCGGCGACGCCCTCGCCGAGCAGGCCGGTGAGGGTGAAGTTGACCGCCCTGAGGTTCGGCAGGAGGTGCCGGGCAACGGGCAACTCCGCCGTCTCGGGCAGGAGTTCGCACAGCTTCTCGACGGTGAGGGTGTGCGCGAGCCAGCGCCAGGCCTCTTCGCTGCGGGCCCAGACGCCGAGGTTGGCGTCGCCGCCCTTGTCCCCGCTGCGGGCCCCGAACAGCAGCCCGAGCGGGGCGCGCCGGGTCGGGCCCGGTGGCAGCGGTTCGGGCAACTCCTGCCGGACTCCGGCGGGTTTGCCGGTGACCGGGGCGGGCGGGACGGCGATCCGGCGGCCGTCCGGCAGCACGGCGGCGTGCTCGACCAGCTCGGCGTCCACGTACGCGGCACTGAACACCCCGTACGGCGCGCCCGGACCGGGCGGGGTGGTGAGGTGGAAGCCCGGGTACCCGGAGAGGCCCAACTCCACGGCGGCCTTGCCTAGTTCGCGGCCCACCTTGGCCGGGTCGCGGTCGCGGGCGGTCAGCCGGAGCAGGGCCGAGGCGGCCTCCTCCGTGGCGGAGTCCGGGTGGTCGGTGCGGGCGAGCGTCCAGCACAGCTCGGCCGGACGGGACCCGGGCGGCAGGGCGGCCGTGAACTGGCGCCGCACCAGGGCGGCCTTGGCCTGGATCTCCAGGCCGGTGAGCACGAACACCACCTCGTTGCGGTGGCCGCCCAGGCTGTTGCAGCCGACCTTCAGGGTGGACGGCGGGGCCTCGCCGCGCACGCCGTCGATCCGCACCCGGTCCGGGCCGTCCTCGGTGAGCCGGACGGTGTCCAGCCGGGCCGTGACGTCGGGGCCCGGGTAGTGCGATCCGCCGGTCTCGTAGAGGAGTTGGGCGGTGACGGTCCCGATCGTGACGGCTCCGCCGGTGCCGGGGTGCTTGGTGATCACGCTGGAGCCGTCCGGGTACAGCTCGGCCAGCGGGAAGCCGGGGTGGTCCACGTCGTGCTCGCCGAAGAAGGCGTAGTTGCCGCCGGTGGCCTGGGCGCCGCACTCCAGCACGTGCCCGGCCACCACCGCCCCGGCGAGGGCGTCGAGGTCGGCGGCCGTCCAGCCGAAGTGGGCGATCGCGGGCCCGGCGACCAGTGCGGCGTCGGTCACCCGTCCGGTCACCACGACGTCCGCGCCCCCGTCAAGGCAGGCGGCGATCCCGAACCCGCCGAGGTAGGCATGGGCGGCCAGTGCACCCTCCGGCAGCCCGAGTTCCTCCCGGCGCGGCAGCAGGTCGTCGCCCTCGACGACGGCGACGGCGGTCGGAACCCCCAGGCGCTGCGCCAACTCCCGCAGCTGATCGGCGAGTCGGGCCGGGTTGACGCCGCCCGCGTTCACCACGATCCGCACGCCCCGCTCCCGGGCCAGCCCGAGGCACTCCTCCATCTGCCGCAGGAACGTCCGGGCGTACCCGAGCGACGGATCCCTCAGCCGGTCCCGCGCCAGGATCAGCATGGTCAGCTCGGCGAGGTAGTCCCCGGTGAGCACGTCCAGCGGCCCACCCGTCAGCATCTCCCGCACCGCCGCGAAGCGGTCCCCGTAGAACCCCGAGGCGTTACCGATCCGCAGTACCGAGCTCGCGCGCGCCAAAGCGCCTCCCCTGCCGGTGGGTTGACGACACCCGGCACGCGTGCCGCCGGGCAGCAGCGTGGCACCGGCCCAGGAAAAAAGCAATCATGCCTGCTTGTTTTGCTGCCGCGTCACTCCCCGGTGAGCTACCCGGCTGTGACTGGAAGTGGTAGGTGGCGGTTGGAACCGATAGGCGGCGGCTCCAGGCTCCCGCCACACTGAGTGACGTGACTCGGCACGCTAACTGTCGGGTCAGCACCGGATCTGTCGTCCACCTAACAGCCCCACCGAAGCGCGACTTCTTCTCCCTTGGACGGCTTCGAGCCCAGGGTCGACCGCCGTGTGCTGCAGGCCGCCCTGCCGACCCCGATTCCCGGGGACCGGCAGGGCGGCCTGTTCCTGGTCAGTCCCGGCGGGCGCCCTGGATGATCCGGTCGATGACGGCTGCGGCCTGTTCCGGGTGTCCTTCCAGCCACTTGCCGAGGTGTTCCTGGACGGCCTGTTCGACGCAGGCGCGCACTGCGGCGTTACCCAGCCAGCCGCGCGTGGAGCCCTCGAACTCGGGATGGTCAAGCTTCACCGACACGACCGCTGTCAGACCTTCGCCGATCCGATCGGCGTCGAGGTCGGGATCCGTCGCATTCAGCAGCAGCCGCTCCCGTGCGTATACGGTGACGGCGGCCGCTACCCCGTCGCGGAAGCCGCGCTCGTGTGTGCCGCCGTCAGTGGGCCGGCTGTTGGCGAAGCTCCGGACCCGCTCGTCGTGGGAGGCACGCCAACGCAGGGCCACCTCCACCGTCCCTGCCATCCGCGCTTCCTCCCGCTCGAAGCCGATGATGTGCGGATGAACGGGTTCCTCCTTCTGCTCGTCAAGGATGGCCACGAAGTCTCGCGCGCCGTCGGGGTACCGGAACCGCGCCGACCGGGACTCGCCCGGGAGGCGCTGATCGGTCAGAGAGATCTCCAAGCCCCGGTTCAACAAAGCCAGTTCCCGGAAACGCTCAGCCAGCCCGTCGAACGAGTACTCCGCGGTTCCGAAGATGTCAGCGTCGGGCCAGAAGGTGATGGTGGTCCCACTACCGGTCGACGTGCCCGCCTCGGTGAGCGGGGTGACGGCCACCCCGCGCGCGTACTCCTGAACCCAGCGGGCTCCCCCGCGCCGCACTTCGGCCGTCATCCGGCTCGACAGGGCGTTGACGATGAAGGGTCCCACCCCGCAGAAGCCGAGCGTCACGTCGTGGCGGCCTCCGGTTGCCGGCCCGGTCTGAAACCGGGTCAGCAGGGCTTCGAGGCCGGAAATGCCGCTGGCTCCCGATTCGTCGATACGGACACCCCGCCCGTCGTCGGCGACACGCACAGCGCCGTCGGGTGTGAGGGTGACGGCGACGCAGCTGGCGTGGCCGGCGAGGGCCTCGTTCACGGCCCGGTCGGCGACCTCGAAGACCATGTGAAGCAGGCCGCGTTCACCGGTCGAGCCGATGTACATCCCAGGCCGCTTCCGGATGGCTTCCCACCCCTCCAGCACCTGAATCTGGCTGGCGTCGTACTTGCTGGCTTCCTCGCTCATGATGTCCCCTCCGATGTTGTTCAGCAGAACTCCTCAGCCTAGGCGAATCTCTGGAAAACACCAGGTCAGGCCATGTTTGCCGAGTGCGTAGACGGGCGGGTGAGAGCCTGCTTGGAGATGGTCGATCCCGAGGTCGCAAACTGGCGCCGCATCGCTGCCACGGGCCCGGCGAAGCCGCGTACGACACCGTTTTGGACGGCCCCGTGGTCCCCAGTTTCATCAATTTGCGCGTCAGCCGTCGGCGAGCGACTTCTTCGGAGTTGGCGACAACTTGCTTGCCGAACGATCACCAGCCGACAGACACCTCGCCGAATCGGCGACAGTCGTCGTGCTGACTCACCCGAAGAAGCGCACGTCGAGTAGTGCGGTTAGCGACAAGTAGCGTGCTGAGTCACAGTGACTGCGGCTCGGCACGCTCACTGTCGCGTCAGCGCGGGACCTGTTGACCAGGGCAGGCTACGGCCCGAAATGCTCAGACGCCCGCCGTCGGGTCCTGGTAGAACCTGACCCAGTGGCATTTGGGCCATGAGGCTTTGGGGGCGATATGTCGGGACCGGCCGTTGGATTGTGGCTCTTCGAACCATGCGGGTTCGCGGACATCCTGGCCGACGTGGTCCCGTGGTTGGAGACCTTTTGCGACCCGGTGGACACCAAGGCAGGCGGCGACGTGGATTTCTGGGTAAGAGACGGCTCGGCCCTGGGTCTGCGGGCCTTCGATCCAACTGACGTCGGCGTGTTCTTCCTGTCAGAGGACGAGGAGATGCCCGCCGATGACGAGGACTACTCGGCCTTCTCGCGTCCACCGGTGCAGGGGTTGGTAGTCGGCGCTGGCTGTTCGGGCTCGGTGAACCACGTGCTGCTCGGCCACTTGGCGCTCGCTTTCGCTCGCCGCCTCGATGCACTGGTCGACTTCGACGGTCTACTGAGCAGCCGTCCCGTCGCGGGAGACGACACGGGCAACGAGGCTGTGCTGGCCCGGGCGAGGGTACTGGCGTCAGTGCTGCCGGGGAATGTTGCCGAGGTTTCCTATGACACCGGGGGTGGAGGGCGGTGGGTTCGGCACGTCGGAGATGCGGAGTTCCTGCAGGCATGGCTGCAACATCCTGATTTCCACTTGATCAAGTAGCGCTTCGGCATCTTCGGAGTTGGCGACAACGTGCCTGCGAACGAGCACCAGCCGTCATTGCAGCCGGTTGTGGATCACTCGGCTGGGTGAAACTTGCCGGGGTAGCGTCCTCTTTCGGGAATCCTCGGCATGCCGTGCTCGCGCCGGTGGTGTCGTTGCAGCATGAGTGCGCGGACTGGGCCGGGGCTTCGGTCGGATGTGTGCGATCTGGCGTCGCTGGTCAGCCAGTTCACCGGCGATGACGCCTTCCGTCAGCGGCTGGTACTCCATGGGGACTGGCCGCGGCGGTGGGCGACGACGTGGATGTTCGACGGCGGTCAGGTCGTCTGGCCGGTGCGGGATCTGGGGTCGGTGCCGGTGTTGGATTCACGGCCGGTTCGCCGCTTCACCTGGCGGCCGCGGCAACGGCACCGGCCGGGGCTGGAGCCCTTGGTCTCCACCGGCCGGCAACACGGCTTCGAGTCGCTGGAGGAGCGGGATCTGCTGCGGGCCCTGGACTTCGTGCGCGTCCGGGAGGTGTTGCCGCAGCCGTTCCGCCTGGACTTCGAGCACACCGGTGGCCGGTCGGCCCACGTCCCGGACTTTCTCGCGCTGATGCCCGACGGCGGCTGGCTGTTCGACGTCCGCCCCGCCCCCTTGGTTCAGGACGAGGACGCGCTGAAATTCGCCGCGACGCGCGAGGTCGCCTCTGCGGCCGGCTGGCACTACACCGTCGTCGGAGGCTGGCGCCCGCACGTCCTCGGGGTGCTGGACGCCCTGCTGGCCAGGCGCCGGCCACGCAAGGACCCGTTGGGCCTGCAGCCGCAGCTCCTGGCCGCGGCGGCCGAACGGCCGCGGTCCTTTGCCGAGTTGGTGGGATCGACCGAGTGGCCGGAGCTGGCTCGGGTCGAGGCGGTCCCCCTGCTCTGGCACCGGCGGCTGGGAGTGGACCTCGGATCGCCGTTGCAAGACGGCTCCCTGGTCTGGCTCGGACAGCCGGCCGCCAGGGGGCGGTCGTGAGCCGGGCAGCGGTGCTGGTCGCGCCGGGGGCGGGGCTGCGGCTCGGCGGCGTCGACTGGACGGTCGAGGAGATCGAGCCGCATCTGGGGCGGATCGTCCTGGCGGGGCCGGGCGGCGAACGTGAACGCCGGTCGTTGCGCTGGCTGGCGAATCACCCCGACCTGCGGTCGGCGGCCTCGGAGGGCCCTGCGGTCTCACGGCAGTCGGTGGTGCTGTCCGACCTGACCGAGGACCAGTTGGTGCGGGCTCGGTTGCGGGCTGAGCACCTGCTGGAGGCGGAAACGGGCTATCGCAGCGGAAGCCCGCTGCGGGCTCTGCCTCACGAACCGAGGCCGGGATTCGACCCGGAGACGACCTTCCTCAAGGACCGCCGCCTGGCCAAGGCCCGGGAGATCAAGGAGATGTCGCCCGCGGAGGCGAAGCGGCTGGGGCTGGACCATCTGAGCTTCCGGACGCTGGAGCGGCTGGGGTCGTGGCCTCAGATGTGGCCGGGGCCGGGAGGGGTGTCGCCGCTTCCCCAGGGGCCGGTGCCGGAGGAGAGCCAGATCCACAGCAGGAACAGGACGAAGGGCACCGTCACGAGCACCAGGATCAGGAGGACGGTCCGGTCGCCGGTCGGTGGCCTGTTGCCGTCGGGTCGGTGCTCTGGCACGTGCCTCTCCCGTCGCCGGTCGCCGTGAGACCAACTCAACATGGCGCCGGCGGGCGTTCGTGTCTTCGGTCCGGGCGGGCGCCCGAGGTGGGGGGGGCGATATTCCGTGCGCCGACGGCCCGTCGCTGGATAGCCTCGGCCGCATGACCTGGCTTCCTGCTGACTTCGTCCACCCCGTCCACGTCCCCCTGCTCGACGGGGCGTACCACCTGCGGCCGATCCGGGAGGCGGACGCGCCGATGGACTACCCGGCCGTGATGGGGTCGCGGGAGCGGCTGTTCGGCATCTTCGGGGCCGCCTGGGGGTGGCCGTCGGAGACGATGACGGCGGAGGCGAACCGGGTGGACCTGGCGCGGCACGAGCGGGAGATCGCCGCGCACGAGTCGTTCAACTACGTGCTGCTGGACCGGGCCGAGACGGCGGTGCGCGGATGCGTGTACATCGATCCGCCGGAGCGGGCCGGTGCCGACGGCGAGATCTCCTGGTGGGTGGTGGACGAGCTGGTCGGCAGCGAGGTCGAGCAGGCGCTGGACGCCCTGGTGCCGCGGTGGATCGCCGAGGAGTGGCCGTTCCGGCGGCCGCGCTTCCTCGGGCGCGACGTCACCTGGCAGGAGTGGCTGGCCCTGCCGGGCGTCCGGGATGCCTGAGCGCGCGCTGCGTCGCAGGAGTACGTCGGCCTGCTGTCGACCGTCTCGGCCTACGCCGTGCTGTCGGACGCCGCCCGGAAAAAGGGCGTTCCGCCGGATCCTGGCGGTGCTGCCGGAGCGCGTCGAACTGGACGCCGACATCACCGTGCACCTCGCCCGCCGCCGCTGATTCGTGGCTTCTGCCAGTACGTCGGCCCCTCAGGGCTGCGGAAGACTTCCCGGCGGAGGCCACGGCGCGTCCCGGGCCGTGGCCGCAGCATTCGGCCGGACGGGGCCGACCACAGGGGAGGACGGCGCGATGAGCGTGCAGCAGTACGACCGGATCGGCGAGGCGTTCGAGGGCTTCAAGGCCCTGCCGTTGGTGCGCTACGGGGAGGTGCCGAGCGTGCTGGCCCTGGTCGGGGACGTGCGCGGCAGGTCCGTCCTCGATCTGGCCTGCGGCACCGGCTTCTACAGCCGGGAGCTCCGGCGGCGCGGCGCCGCCGAGGTGCTCGGGATCGACATCTCCACCGAGATGATCGCCGCGGCGCGGGCGCTGGAGGAGCGCGACCCGCTCGGCATCCGCTACGAGGTCGGAGACGTGTCCGAACTGGCCTCGCCGGGAAGGCAGTTCGATGCAGCACTGGCGGTGCAGTGCCTCAACTACGCCGAGGACGTGGCGGCGTTGGAGCGGATGTGCCGCAACATCCACCGCAGTCTGGTGCCGGGCGGTGACTTCTTCGTCTTCGCCCAGAAGCCCGACTACCGCTTCGACTGCGAGTCCCTGGAGCGGTACGGGTTCCGCTGCGAGCCGACCGGCGAGGAGGCCGAGGCCGGTCCGCGGGTGCGGGTCACCGCGTTGCTCGACCCCCAGCCGATCAGCATCGTCGCCACCTGTCCGCGCCGCGAGGTCTACGAGCGGTCCCTGCGGGCGGCCGGGTTCCACGACCTGGAGTGGGTGCCGCTGCAGATCTCCGAGGAGGGCCTGCGCGAGTTCGGCGACGACTTCTGGGCGGACGCGCTCGCCCACCCGCCGCTGGAGCTGCTGCGCTGCCGCGCCTGAGCCACGGACCGGCGCTCGCCCGATCGGGGGGTCGGGCGAGCGCCCTCGCGCACGTGACCCCGGAGGCCGGCGGGGAACCGGTCAGGATTCGAGAAGCGCCCTCCCGGAGGCCGCCCCTAGCGTGGGGGCCATGAACGACATCACCATTCACTGGACCTTCCTCCCCCACACCGACCCCGAGGCCTCCCTGGCCTTCTACCGCGACCTGCTCGGCTTCGAGGTCCGCCAGGACGTCGGCGGCGGTCCCATGCGGTGGATCACCGTCGGCCCCCAGGGCCAGCCCGGTGTGTCGCTGGTGCTGGAGCCGCCGTTCGCGGACCCGGGCATCACCGAGGAGGAGCGGCGTACCATCACCGAGATGATGGCCAAGGGAACGTACGCCCGGCTGGTGCTCGCCACCGCCGACCTGGACGGGGTGTTCGACCGGTTGAAGTCCGGCGGCGCCGAGCTCGTCCAGGAGCCGACCCTGCAGCCGTACGGCATCCGGGACTGCGCCTTCCGCGACCCCGCGGGCAACATGATCCGCTTCAACGAAGTGCGCTGAGTCACCCGGGCCCGCCCCGACCGTCGAAGGCCGGGGCGGGCCCGGACCCGTCCCGTCCCGTCCGGACAGCCCGCCGACCACCGACCGCCAGGGAGCGAAGAGAACGATGGCCGAGCCGCACGTCGCCGACAGCCACGACCTGATCAGGGTGCACGGCGCCCGCGAGAACAACCTCAAGGACGTCAGCGTCGACATCCCCAAGCGCCGGCTGACGGTGTTCACCGGGGTGTCCGGCTCCGGCAAGAGCTCGCTGGTCTTGGACACCGTCGCCGCCGAGTCGCAGCGGCTGATCAACGAGACCTACAGCGCCTTCGTCCAGGGCTTCATGCCCACCCTGGCCCGCCCCGAGGTGGACGTCCTGGAGGGGCTGACCACCGCGATCATCGTCGACCAGCAGCGGATGGGCGCCGACCCGCGCTCCACCGTCGGCACCGCCACCGACGCCAACGCGATGCTGCGCATCCTGTTCAGCCGGCTCGGCAAGCCGCACATCGGTTCCCCCAAGGCCTTCTCCTTCAACGTCCCCTCGGTCAGCGGGGCCGGCGCGATCAGCTACGAGCGCGGCGGCCAGACGGTCAAGGAGCGGCGCAGCTTCAGCATCACCGGCGGCATGTGCCCGCGCTGCGAGGGCCGGGGCAGCGTCTCCGACATCGACCTCACCCAGCTGTACGACGACACCAGGTCGCTCGCCGAGGGCGCGATCCTCATCCCCGGCTGGAAGCCGGACAGCTGGTGGACGGTCGGCGTCTACGCCAACTCGGGCTTCCTCGACCCGGACAAGCCGATCCGCAGGTACACCGGGAAGGAGCTCCAGGACTTCCTCCACCGGGAGCCGACCAAGGTCAAGGTCAACGGGGTCAACGTCACCTACGAGGGCCTGATCCCCAAGCTCCAGAAGTCCATGCTGTCCAAGGACAAGGACGCCCTCCAGCCGCACATCCGGGCCTTCGTGGAGCGCGCCGTCACCTTCACCGCCTGCCCGGAGTGCGAGGGCACCCGGCTGAGCGCGGCCGCTCGCTCCTCGAAGATCGGGAAGATCAGCATCGCCGACGCCTGCGCGATGCAGATCAGCGACCTCGCCGACTGGGTCCGCGCACTGGACGAGCCCTCGGTGGCGCCGCTGCTCACCGCGCTGCAGCAGGTGCTGGACTCCTTCGTGGAGATCGGCCTCGGCTACCTCTCGCTGGACCGCCCCTCCGGCACCCTCTCCGGCGGCGAGGCGCAGCGGGTCAAGATGATCCGCCACCTGGGCTCCTCGCTCACCGACGCCACGTACGTCTTCGACGAGCCCACCACCGGGCTGCACCCGCACGACATCAGCCGGATGAACGACCTGCTGCTGCGGCTGCGGGACAAGGGCAACACGGTGCTGGTGGTGGAGCACAAGCCGCAGACCATCGCAATCGCCGACCACGTGGTGGACCTCGGCCCGGGGGCCGGTGCGGCGGGCGGCTCGCTCTGCTTCGAGGGCAGTGTGGCCGGGCTGCGCGACAGCGGCACGGTGACCGGGCGGCACCTGGCGGACCGGGCCCCGCTGCGGGAGGCGGTCCGTACGCCCACCGGCAAGCTGGCGATCCGCGGCGCGGACACCCACAACCTGCGGAACGTGGACGTGGACGTCCCGCTCGGGGTGCTCACCGTGGTCACCGGGGTCGCCGGCTCCGGGAAGAGCTCTCTGATCCACGGCTCGATCCCGGCGGAGGAAGGCGTGGTGTACGTCGACCAGGGCGCGATCAAGGGCTCCCGGCGCAGCAACCCGGCGACCTACACCGGGCTGCTCGACCCGATCCGCAAGGCCTTCGCCAAGGCGAACGGCGTGAAGCCGGCCCTGTTCAGCGCCAACTCGGAGGGTGCCTGCCCGAGCTGCAACGGCGCGGGCGTGGTCTACACCGACCTGGCGATGATGGCCGGGGTCGCCAGCACCTGCGAGGACTGCGAGGGCCGGCGCTACCAGGCCTCGGTGCTGGAGTACCGGCTGGGCGGCCGGGACATCAGCGAGGTGCTGGCGATGTCGGTGACCGAGGCGGAGGAGTTCTTCGGCGCCGGGGAGGCGAAGCTGCCCGCCGCGCACCGGGTCCTGGAGCGGCTCGCCGACGTCGGCCTCGGCTACCTGAGCCTCGGACAGCCGCTGACCACGCTGTCCGGCGGTGAGCGCCAGCGGCTCAAGCTGGCCACCCACATGGGCGACAAGGGCGGGGTCTACGTCCTGGACGAGCCGACCACCGGTCTGCACCTCGCGGACGTCGAGCAGTTGCTCGGCCTGCTGGACCGGCTGGTGGACTCCGGCAAGTCGGTGATCGTGATCGAACACCACCTGGCGGTCATGGCGCACGCGGACTGGATCATCGACCTCGGCCCGGGCGCCGGGCACGACGGCGGGCGGGTGGTCTTCGAGGGCACCCCGGCCGAGCTGGTCGCGGCCCGCTCGACGCTGACCGGTGAGCACCTGGCGGACTACGTGATGCCCTAGTCCAGCGGCAGGCGCATCTCCAGGATCCGGGCGGCCTCGTCCAGCACGTACGGCGTCTCGCCGCCGGTGTACGTGAAGCCGCGCCGCCGGTAGAAGGCGGCGGCGCGGTGGTTGGCCTCGTGGACGCCGAGCAGCATCCACCTGGCGCCGCCGTCCCGGGCCCAGGCGATGACGGCGTCCAGCAGGGCGTCGGCGACGCCGCGTTCGCGGCCGCGGTGCGCCGGGTCGACCCAGACGCCGATCAGGTCGACGGTCTCGGCCTTGATGCTCGGGGTCGAGAGCATGGTGGCGACCCACTGGTCGGTCCCGTCCACGGCGACCAGGCCGACCCGGCCGGGCTCGTTCAGCCAGTCCGTCCGGGCCCGCCAGTTGCCCTCGCCCTGGATCCGGGCGTACTCGTAGGGTTCCCCGAACGCCATCGGGGTGTCGAGGAGTTGGGCCAGCCGGATGGTGCGCAGCCGCTCCCAGTCCTCCCGGCCGATCCGCTCGATCCGGTACTCCATGCCGTCCCCCCGAGGTACGAAGAAGCCTCCGCTGCCGGTGATCACCGGCAGCGGAGGCACTATAGCCGCGGGCTCGGGGCTCGATCCCCGGGGCACTGCGGCCGTGGGCTCACGGCTTGATCCGGACCACCTGCGGATCGTGGTCGCTGGCCTGCCGGGCGAACTCGGCGTTGATGTGCACCACGTCGTACTTGGCGTAGCCGACCTCGGGGCTGACCAGGATGTGGTCCAGCACCTGGGAATTGCCCTGGTAGACGTACGAGTACTGCTCGGTCTCCGGCAGCTCGTTCACCAGGTCGCGCAGCACGCCGCCCTTGGTGAGCGTGGCCAGCGCGGGCGAGAACTGGTAGTCGTTGAAGTCGCCGAGCGAGACGATCCGGGCCTGCCTGTCGGCGGCCAGCAGCCGGGCGACGAAGGCCTGCTCGACGGCGGCCTGCCTGAGCCGCTGCACCTCGGAGCCGCGGGTGGGGGCCTGGAAGCGGCTGTCGATGCCCTGGTCGCCGCCCTTGCTGTTGAAGTGGTTGGCGATCACGAAGACCTTCTGGCCGCGGAAGGTGAACTGCCCGACCAGGGGCTTGCGGCTGTTGGTCCAGGCCTCGTCGGTCGGATCGATCCGGCCGGGCGAGGCGGTCAAACTGGTGGCGGCGCCGGTGCCGGTGACGCCGACGGCGCTGGTGGCGGCGCCGCCGGGGATGTCGGTGAAGGTGACCCGCTGGGGGTTGAACAGGAAGACCTGGCGGATGTTGCCGCCGGGCTCGCCGCCGTCCTTGCCGTCCTGGGGGTCGACCGAGCGCCAGTCGTAGGCGGGGCCGCCGGCCGCCTTGATCGCGGCGAGGAACTTGGCGACGGTCTGGCTCGCGTCGACCGTCCCGTCGTTCTTGGCGCCGTTGTCGTCCTGGATCTCCTCCAGGGCGACGATGTCGGGCGAGCGCAGGCTGGTGACGATGCCCTGGGCCAGCTCGGCGAACTTGGCGTCCGGGTTGGTGGCGGCCAGGTTCTCCACGTTGTAGGTGGCGATGGTGAGTTCGCGCTCGCCGGCCTGGGCGGTGACCTCGCGCTGGAGGTGGTTGTCCTTGAGGGTGCCCATGGTGCCGGCGACCAGGGTGTAGCCGCCGAACTGGTTGTAGTCCAGCGGGCCGGTGGTGGTGCCGGTCAGCTCGTCGCCGACGTTGGCCACCGGGAAGGGCTGCTGGGAGACGGGCGCCTGCTGCTGCACCATCAGCCGGCCGACGTTGGGCTCCCGGTAGGACTCGTACAGCACGCCGCCGCGCTTGCTGCGCTGGTCCTGGCGGTCGGCGGCGACCCACAGCTCGTTGTACTTGTCGGTCGCCTGGATCACCCGGACGTCCTTGACCCGGACGAGCATGCCCTCCAGCGACTCGTAGAAGTCCAGGGCGTACTTCTCCGGGTTCAGCTGCCCGGCGTCGATGCTGCCGTCGGGCCCGGCCGGCGGGGTGTAGGTGCCGGGGATGTTCCGGGTGTCCACGACCACCGGGGCGGGCAGCGGGTTGCCCGCGGAGAGCACCGTGACGGCGGGGCCGGTGAGTTCGGTGGTGGACTGCGAGCCGCCGGAGTAGTTCGGGTAGTACTCGCTGACCTTGCCGCTCACCAGGACCGAGTCGCCGAGCTTCACGGTCGGGTTTCCGCCGGTGTAGACGAAGATGCCCTCGCTGGTGGCGGGGTTCGCGTCCGGGTTCGGGTCCTGCAGCCAGAAGCCTTTGACGCTGCCGTACGCGCGCACGCCGGTGACGATGCCGGGCACGCCGGTGACGGGCTTCCCCGCCTGCGGGGAGATCCGGGTGGTGCCCTGGATGTCGTGGATCCGCAGCGGGCCGGGCTCGATCGGCGCGGGCGGGGCGGCGACCGCGCCGGCGGCGTTGGCGAGCGGCAGCGGGACGAGCACCAGCGAGGCGGCCAGCGCGGCCGGGGCGACGGCGGTGCGCAGCAGGGCGGCTCTGCGGGGGCGGGGTGCGGGGGCGGTGGTCACCGGGGCACGGCTCCTAGCTCGGGCAGCGGGCGCTACTCGCGTAGAAGGATGGGGGAGAGAAAGCGGGGAACGGATCCCGTCCCCCGCGGCGCCCTCAAGATACGCGCGTAGAAAATGCCCCGACAAGACCTCGTCAGTGAACTGTCGGTTCCGGCCACGTGACTTGACGGAGCGTCAATTCAGCTGGTTTCCAGGCGCCTCCCAGCTTTCACCCAGCTTGACCCCGGCTTTGCCCCGCTTTACCCGATCCGCCCCACGGCCCGAGCCACGGTCCGCTCCGACGAGCGGCCCGCACCGCTCGCAGGTGCGGCGCGAGTACGCCCGGTCCGCTCCTGTCAGTCCGTATGGTTCCGGGTTCTGCGCAGCGCGACATGTGGCTACCGTCCCAAACGCTCGTCACCGGGCGGTCCGGGACGGACCGCCGTCACGCGTTCCCAGGAGGCCAGGTTGACCGCGCACCACCCCACCCGCAGGGGCGTCCTCAAGTCCGTCGGCGGGCTCGGCGCCGCACTCGCGCTCGGCACCGCGGGCCAGTTGGCGTCGGCGAGGCCCGCCGCGGCCGCCGACAACGGCTTCGGTCTGACCGTCGTCGACCGCAACGAGAGCGACCCGCGGATGTGGTACTACCGCTTCCAGACTTCCGCGATCGGCTGGAACCCCGGCGTGAACGTACTGCTGCCGGACGACTACTGGACGAGCGGGCGCACCTACCCGGTGCTGTACCTGTTCCACGGAGGCGGCACCGACCAGGACTTCATCACCTTCGACCGGATGGGCGTGCGCGACTGGACCGCCGGCAAGCCGATCATCGTGGTGATGCCGGACGGCGGCCACGCCGGCTGGTACTCCAACCCGGTCAGCTCCGACGTCGGCCCGCGCAACTGGGAGGAGTTCCACATCAACCAGCTGCTGCCGTGGGTCGAGGCGAACTTCCGCACCTTCGCCGAGTACGACGGCCGAGCGGTGTCCGGCTTCTCGATGGGCGGATTCGGCGCGCTGAAGTACGCCGCCAAGTACTACGGGCACTTCGCCTCGGTCAGCGCCCACTCCGGGCCGGCCAGCCTGCGCCGCGACGGCGGCCTGGTCGCGCACTGGGCCAACGCCTCCTCCGCCACGCTGGACCTGGCGGGCGGCACGATCTACGGCGTGCCGCTCTGGGACCAGGCGCGGGTGAGCGCCGACAACCCGGTGGAGCGGATCGAGAGCTACCGCAACAAGCGGGTCTTCCTGGTGGCCGGCACCAGCCCCGATCCGGTCGACTGGTTCAGCAGCGTCAACGAGCCCCAGGTCCTCGCCGGGCAGCGGGAGTTCCGCTCCCTGCTGGACCAGGCCGGCATCCCGCACGACTCGCACGAGGTGCCCGGCGGCCACGTCATCCGGCCCGACCTGATGCGGCAGGACATCGACGGCATCATCGACCGCCTGCGCAAGGCTTGAGGGGCGCCCCGGTGTTCCGCTCCCTCTCCCGCCGCGCTCCGCGCCTGGCCCTGGCCGCCGCCCTGCTGCTGCCGGCCACCGTACCGACCGCCGCTGCCGGGGCCGCCCCCGCCGCGGTCGCCGGGTTCGCGGCCTCCTGCCCCGCCGCCGGGTACATCTCCCAGGGCTACACCCCGGAGCACAACGGCATCGACATCGCCAACGACTACGGCACGCCGATCTACGCGGTCGGCGACGGCCAGGTGGTGGCCTCCGGCCCGGCACAGGGCTACGGCCAGTGGATCCGCATCCTGCACCCCGACGGGACCATCACCGAGTACGGCCACATGCGCGAGCGGGACGTGGCCGCCGGCGACCACGTGACGGCCGGTCAGCAGATCGCCCTGATGGGCAGCGAGGGCGAGTCCAGCGGCCCGCACCTGCACCTGCGGGTCTGGGCCGACGCCGACGCCACCGTGCGCACCGACCCGATCCCCTACCTCGCGGACCGCGGCATCACCATGCCCTGCACGCCCGGATCCGGCCCCCGCCCGGTTCCGTTGGTGTATCCGGCGAAGTCCGGCCGGGTGGTGTCGACGCGGTCCGCGGACGGCCGCCTGGAGGTGTTCGCCGCCGGCGCCAACGGCGTCTCC
>NZ_JBHWDU010000012.1:90921-134482 GCF_042734825.1 Kitasatospora sp. NPDC059648
AGACCGCACCCAACGCCGGCTGGTCCGACTGGCAGCCGGCCGGCGGCGGCCCCGCCGACAGCGAAGTCCGCCTCGGCAAAGCCCCCGACGGCCGCCTGGAAGTCTTCGCCCTCAACAACACCACCTTCCAGCACCAGTGGCAGACCGCCGTCAACGGCGGCTGGTCCACCTGGGAGACCTTCGGCGGCGGCGGACACGCCCTCACCGTCGACCACAACCAGGACGGCCGACTCGAAGTCCTCGCCTCCGGCCCCGCCGGAATCTTCCACAAGTACCAGACCAACCCCACCACCTGGTCCGACTGGGAAGCAGCCGGCGGACCGGCCGACTCCAGGATCAGCAGTGAGCGTTCGCCGGACGGCCGGGTGGAGGCGTTCGCCATCAACGGCGCGACCGCGCAGCACACCTGGCAGACCGGAGTGAACGCGCCCTACGGCCAGTGGGACACCTTCGGCGGCGGGGGAACCGAGATCTTCGCCACCGCCAACGCCGACGGACGGATCGAGGTCTTCGGCGCCAGCACCGCCGGCGTCTACCACAAGTGGCAGACCGGCTTCTCCACCTGGTCCGACTGGGCCTGGCTCAACACCACCGCCGGACCGGCCGTCAACTGACCGCCGCGCCGTCACCCGAGGGCGGGAGCACGAGTGCTTCCGCCCTCGGGCCGTGCCGTCCCCGGGACGCTGACGGCCTCACGCGCCCGTTCCGCTCCCGCCCCCGCGCCCTCGCCGTCAAGTGGCCTGCGCCACCGTGCGGTTTATTGTCATGCGCAAAGCGGTAACGTTGGTCCGTCTGGCAACGGTCGGGGCGCGGTACGGGGAAGCGGTGCGCGGGACGGAGGAACGGTGAGCGGGATTCTCGTCCACCTGCCGGAGGGGAACGGCGACGAAGCGGTCACGCTGCGGCTCGGTCCGGGAGAGCGGGCCCGCTTCGGCCGCGGCTCCGCCACCACTCCCGTGGAGCTCCGGCTCGGCGACGAGACGGTCTCCCGGCTCGCCGGCGAGATCCACGCGACCGACGACCACTGGCAGTTGAGCAACCTCAGCAACACCCACGCCTACCTGGTGGAGAACCCGGAGGGCGCCGGCGAGTACCTGCGGGTGCCGCCCCGGCGGATCGGCGCGCCGATCCCGTTCGAGTTCTCCCGGGTCGTGCTGCCCTCCCGGCGCGAGACGCCGCTGTCCTTCCAGGTGTTCGCGCCCGACCACGTGTACCTGGACCCGCACGCCCGCGTCGGCTCCTGGGAGAGCCGCACCATGACGGCGTACTCCCTGGACGAGACCGCCACCTACTTCCTGGTCCTGGTCGCGCTCTGCGAACCCTGGCTTCGCGACCGCTCCCCCGTCGCCGTGCCCACCACCCCCCAGGTGGTCGCGCGGCTGCGCAGCCACCCGGCCTGCGCCCGGCTCACCGCCCGCGCGGTCAGCTCGCACATCGACTACCTCGCCGACGAGAAGCTCCGCATCGACCTGCCCGACGGCACGGACCGCACGGAGCGCCGCAACGGCAAGCGCGAGGCGGTGGTCGGGCTCGCCCTGAAGTTCGGCATCGTCCGCGAGGAGCACCTCGCACTGCTGCCGCGCCCCGAAGCCGCCGGGCCCGGACGGTAGGGAGGGACCGCGATGCCGCACGACCCGGCCCCCCACGGGGACGGCGAGGAACTGCTGCCGCCCGGCCACCGGGTCGGCGAGTGGACCGTCGTCGAACCCATCGGCGAAGGCGGCTGGGCGACGGTCTACGCCGCCCGCCGGGCCACGAGCTCCGAACCGGAGGACGCGCCGGAGGCGGACGGCACGGTCGCGCTCAAGGTGCTGCCGACCGCCGGACTGGCCCCCCGTCAGGCCCGCAACGTCGTCGAGACCGCCCGCCGCGAGATCGAGCTGGCCCGCACCGCCCCGCACCCCCGGCTGGTGCCGCTGCTCGACACCCTCACCCTGACCGCCCCCGACCACCCCGCGCTCGACGGCGCGATCGTCCTGGTCATGGAACGCGCCCGGTGCACCCTGCGCGACCTGCTGGCCACCGGCGTCGACGAGGCCCTGGGCGGCCGGATCATCGCCGGCGTCTGCGAGGGCCTGGCCCACCTCCACCGCTCCGGCTGGGTCCACACCGATCTCAAGCCGGAGAACGTCCTCATAGGCCGCGACGGCGAGGTGCGCCTGTCCGACTTCGGCCTCGCCATCGAACTCACCGGCACCCACGGCCACTGCGCCCCCATGGGCACCCCCGACTACCTCCCGCCGGAACGCTGGAAGGAGCCGCTCGGCGAACAGGGGATCAAGATCCGCGCCACCGCGGACATCTGGGCGCTCGGCATCATGATCCACGAGGTGTTCGCCGGCGGCGTCCCGCCCTTCCCCGGCGCCACTCCCACCGCCCGCAGCGCCGCCGCCCAGCAGTACGCCGAGGGCCGCGCCGCCCTGCGGCTGGCTCCCGATGTCCCCCCGTTCTGGCGCGCCCTCGCCGCCGACTGCCTCGCCCCCACCCACGCCGCCCGCGCCCCGCACACCGCCGAGAGCCTGCTCGCCCGCATCCGCGCCCACCGGTCCGGCCGCCGCCCGCGCCGCCGGAGCCGCCCGCGCGTGCGCGCCGGCCTGCTCGCCCTCGCCGTCTGCGCCGCGGCCACCGCCGCCGTCTCCGCCCTCTGGCCGCATGCCGACCGGACCGGAGACCCCGGCCGGATCCGGGTCTTCAACGCCGAACGCAGCTGCCAGGACCGCACCGACCGCGACCGGGGGTGCAGCCTGGGCCTCGCCGTCGACCCGCGGCGCCCCTACACCGCCGAGAACGTCGTCCCCACCCGCGTCTGGCACGGCGACACCCTCGACGCCGACTGCCAACTCGCCACCGGTCTGCCCATCATCGACGAGGAGGACCGCACCTCCACCCTCTGGTACCGCGTCCGCCTCCCCGGCCCCGCCACCACCGCCTGGCTCCCCGCCGTCCGGACCAAGGACCGCCCCGCCCTCGCCGACTGCCCCTGATCCGCACGGCGGACCCCTGCGGGCGACCGGCGCGGGACCGCCGGGAACCGGCGCGGGCCGCTCCGCGCACTCCTCCGGATCGTTCCGGATTCCGGGCCCGCCGCGCCCCCGGCTAGCTTGTCGACGGCGTCCGCCGGACCGGCGGGCCCGGAGCGCAGGGAGCAGCGATGCCGTCGACCGCCACCACCAGCCGGCCGGGCGCCACGAACCGGCCGGGCGTCGCCACCGGGCCGGGCGCCGCCGTCCTCGGGCAGCAGGAGCGCGAGGTGCTCCACGCGGTCGGCTGCGGCCTGCGGGACGACGAGATCGCGGCCGCCCTCGGCGTCTCCGAGGAGGTCGTGGCCGGGCACCTGGCACGGATCCTGGGGAGGCTCGGGCTGCGCGACCGGGCCGCCGCCATCGTCCACGCCTTCGACTGCGGACTCGTCGCCCCCGGCCGCGGCCCCCGCACCGGGGGCGGGGGAGCGCTGCCGCACGGCGCCGGCGGCCGGACGGCCGGTCCGAAGGTGCGGATCTCCGTCCTGGGGCCGCTGCGGGCCTGGCACGACGGGCGGTCCCTGGATCTCGGCCACCTGCGCCAGCAGGCCGTACTGGCGGCGCTGGCCCTGCACCGGGGACGGACCGTCAGCCGGCAGGAGCTGCTCGACGGCGTGTGGGGTTCGGAGCCGCCGGTCACCAACGTGGTGCCGGTCCACGTCTACCGGCTGCGCAAGACCCTGCGGACCGGGGACTGCCCGGGCTCGGTGATCGAGCACGACCGGTACGGCTACCGCCTGGCCGCCGACGCCACCGAGGTGGACCTGGCCGACCTGGAGTCCCTGGTGGGCGCCGCCGGTGCGGCTCACCGGGCGGGGGATCTGCCCGAGGCCGTCCGACTCTGTTCCCGGGCGCTGGACCTGTTCCGCGGGGAGCCGTTGGCCGGGCTGCCCGGCCCGCTCGCCGAACTGGAGCGGGTGCGGCTGACCGAGCGCCGGATCTCCGTCGCCCAGCGGCGGTCGCGGTGGCGGCTGACGCTGGGCCAGTTCGCCGGGGCGGTCTCCGAGCTGGTCGCGCTGTCCGCCGAGCACCCGCTGAACGAGCCGGTGGCGGCGCTGCTGATGGACGCACTGCACCGCAGCGGCCGTCAGGCCGACGCGCTGGCCGTGTTCGACCGCACGCGCCGCCGGCTCGTCGACGACCTGGGGGTGACGCCGAGCCCGGTGCTGCGGCGCACGCACCAGCTGATCCTGTGCGGCGCCCAGGCGGGCCCGGTCCGCACCGGGACCGCGCGCTGACCGGTCGGACGACGGGCTCCACCGGGACGGTCGCCCGGTGGAGCCCGGTGGAGTCATGGGGCCCGCTGGTGTCCGGGGCGCCGTGACGCGGTCAGGAGGCGAAGGCCCGCTCCAGCCGGGGGATCAGGTCCCGGAGATCCTGTTCCCAGCAGCCGCCGTTGTGGCCGCCGTTGCACTGGCTGCCCCAGGCGGAGCCGTCGCCGTAGTCGACGTAGTAGTAGGGCATGCCCAGGGCGTCCATGTGGTCCTTGACGTGCTTGGACGCGCCTTCGAGCCAGAACTCCAGGTCGGTGGGCGAGCCGTGGCCGTTGCCCACGTAGATGGAGACGCCGACGCCGGCGAGCTTGTCCATGTGCTGGGACGGGTCGGCCGCGTTCCACCGCCAGTCGGCGTTGAACACCGGGTAGGGCGAGCCGAACAGGGCGTCGCTGTCCACGCCCGGCTTGTACGGGTCGTTGTCGGGGTCGCAGGACCCGGACGACGAACCGCAGATCGCGCCCTGCCCGTCGATGAGGGAGGCGACGACGGCCAGCCGCAGATCCATGGAGTCGGCCGACAGGTCGATGTCCCCCGACAGGGACGCGGTCTGGCTGAACAGCTCGGGGTGGTCCTGGGCGTAGTGGAGGGCGCCGAACCCGCCCATCGAGACCCCGGCGACGGCCCTGCCCTTCTTGGTGGGGACGGTCCGCAGGTTCGCGTCGATGAACGGGATCACCTGGTTGAGGTGGAAGTTCTCCCAGTTCTGGGCCCCGAGCTGGGTGTTCTGGTTCAGCCAGTTCGCGTACCAGCCGCGGGCGCCGCCGTCCGGGATGACGGTGATCATCGCGTTGGAGGTGGTCAACGCCGGGTAGTTCTGCCGGACCGGGTCGTCGGGCGATCCGTGCAGGAAGTACAGCACGGGGTAGCGCCGGGCCGGGTCGTCGTAGTAGCCGCTCGGGAGGATGATCTTGATGTGGTGCTTGCCGGTGACCTCGGGCGTGGTCACGGTGAGGTAGAAGTCGGTGGGGCCGCCCACGGCCGGGTCGACCTGCGTCAGGCCGAACCCGTCCGCCATCCGCGGCGGCGCGCCCGTGCCGGCGGCCCGGGCCGGAGCGGCCGCGGTGGCCGTCCCGACGAAGCCGACGACGGCGGCCAGCAGGGCCACCACCCTTCGCCAGCGGTGAGGTTTCCTCGTCATGGTGTTCCCCTCGTGGTCGTCGTGGTGCGCGGAGCGGCCTCAGCCGAGGACCTTGACCTCCAGCACCGGTGAGGCCGCGATCTGGTCCTCGGTGTACCGCTCGGTCACCCACTGGCCGGCCGAGAACAGCTTGGTCTGGTCGGCGTAGTGGGGCGAGTTCGGGTTGGCCGACTGGGAGTAGGCCAGTACGGACGAGGACTCGGGCGGGCCGTCGGCGGTGAACCGGGTCTCCTGGACGAAGCTGGAGCCGAAGGTGATGTCGAGCTTGCCGTCGACCGTGCCGGGCGTGACCACGTTCAGCACGCCCAGCTCGTGGATCGAGCCGTGGATCGGGATCTGCTCGCCGTTGCGGGTGACCTTCTGGACGTCCGACAGCGGCGCGTTCAACGCGATGCCCGCGTTGCGCAGCGCGAGGACGGCCCGGGCGAGCGAGTTGCGGACGGCGTCGTTCCCGGCGTCCAGTGAATTGGGCGTGTGCACCGGGTCCTTGGGGTCGAAGGGGACCCGCCACGGCAGCTTCTCGATCGCCTGCCCGCTGGTCAGGTAGAACCAGAAGTTCTCGAACAGCCAGGAACCCCGGCTGTCCGCCGTGTACTTGTGGTTCCACGCGGCCAGGATCGGGCACGCCTCACTGATGTTGACCAGGTTGCCGTCCACCAGGACGAGGCCGAACGGCGCGCCCTGGCAGGCGCTCACCGTGGCGTTGAGGGCCAGGTCGGCCGCCCTGCTGTTGTCGGCGAACAGCAGCTGCCGCATGTTCTCCGGTGTGAAGCCCCGGCCCGGCAGGCCGTCGTTGCCGTTGATCCGGTTCTGCGCGGTCAGGATGAGCTCCTGGGTGCGCAGCGAGCGCGGCTGCGCGGTGTCGCCCATCACCCGGGGGAAGGACAGCGGCTGCTCGGGATTGGCCAGCCAGGCACTGTCGTTGGCGTTGCCCACGAAGTCGGAGCGGATCAGGCGCGGTTGCGCGTGCGGGTCCAGCAGTCCGGGCGCGACGGCGTTCGGGTCGTTCGGCCAGTCGCACTCGCTGCGCTTGCCGTCGAAGATGGAGACCGGCGGCACGTTGGGCAGCCGCAGCTGCTGGTTGAACAGCACCTGACCCGTCAGGGTGAGGCAGGACTGCGCGTGGGCGTCGGTGATGTTCGGGGCGGCCTGGATGTCCGCGTAGAGCGCGTTGCCCTTGCGGTCCGAGGCGACGGTGTTGAAGAAGGGGACGCCCTCCGTGGTCTCCAGGGAGTTCACCACGTCGTTGACGTCCTTGGCCTGGTCGAGGTGGAACCAGGTGTTCAGCGCCCGCAGGTTGTCCATGTTCGCGTCGCGCACCGCGTGCGCGCTCACCACCCAGGGCAGCGGGGTGCCGAGGACCGAGGTGGTGATCGGGCCGTACCGGGTGGACCAGAGGGTCCTGGTGACCCTGCCGACGGAGCCGTCCGGGTTCAGCACGTCGACGCCGACCTGCTGCGCGGTCATCGGCTGCCAGGCGCCGTCCACCAGGTAGTTGGTCGGGTGCAGCGGGTCCACCTGGACGTCGAACAGCCCGAACGGGGCCACCGTGGCGACGGTGTGGGTCCAGGCGACGTCGTCGTTGTGGCCGATGTTCACGGCGGGCAGGCCGAGCAGGCTGGCGCCGGAGACGTTGAACCGCCCCGGGATGGTCAACTGCGCCTGCCACATCCGGTTCTTGCCCTGCCAGGGGAAGTGCGGGTTGGCCAGCAGCATGCTTGTGCCGCCGGAGACCCCCCGGGAGCCCACGGCGAGGGCGTTGCTGCCCATGGCGCCCTGCTGGCGGGCGGCGGCCATCGCCTCGCGGATCCGGTTGCCGGTCTCCTCCGGGGAGGGCGCGGGCTGGGCGGCGGCCGGCTGGGCCGCGACCGACGCCCCCGGGGGTGCGGCGTTCACCTCGCCGTCCAGCAGCGGATCGGCGCTGCCCATGATGATCTCGGCGTGCGCGTGCCGGTAGACGTCCAGCTCGGTGATCGGCCGTACCCAGGCCGCGCCCCGACAGGCCGGGTCGGAGATGTTGTTCACCCCGGTCTCGGCCAGGTACCGGTTGTACCCCTGGACGTAGCCGCGGATGGCCTCCTTCACCTCCGGCTCCGGGCCCCTGGGCGCGGGCTGGTCGATCAGCCCCTCCACCACGCGGTTGTCGTTGATCCGCTGGAAGTACAGGTCACTGTTCAGGTTGGTGGTGCTGTTCTGGTTCTGGCCGGGGCTCGCCTTGCCGTCCGGGCCCAGGTAGCGGGACCGCTGGGCGTTGACCATCAGGTAGGTGTCGGCCAGGGTGCAGATGTTGTCCTTGGCCGCCGCGTACCCGTATCCCTCCCCCAGCCCCTCCAGGTCGGCGGCGACGATGTGCGGGATGCCGTACTCGGTGTAGCGGATCGTCGGCTTGTCCGGCGCGGGTGCGGCGGCCGGTGATCCGGCGGCCGCCGTCGTGCCCAGCAGCGGCACGACGGCGACGACCGCCACTGCCAGCCTCGCCTTGAGCCCCCTCCCGGATGCCCTCACCCTCCCCCTGGGCCCCCTCCGCTCGGGGCCCTCCCGTTCGAGTGCGCTCAGCGCCATCGGTCCGTCCTCTCCCTGCCGGTCCGGATTTTGTCTGTACGCGGCCACACTAGGGAGGGGCGATGACATCCCGATGACGCGCTCCCCCGCCCCTGGCGGGTGGCGGGGGAGCGCGGCTCAGGAGCGGTCCGACGGGCGGCCGGCGACTACCAACTCGCCGGGTACCAGGCGCCGTTGTACCACTGCTCGTTGGCGCTGTCGTTGTGGTGGTCCATGTCGAAGTCCGCGGGGTAGTTGTTGACGTGGTTGGCCGGGTAGGTCCAGATGCCGGCGGACTCGTCGCAGACGTAGTCCCAGTGGCAGATCGTCTTGACCGGCACGTTGCCGAAGAACCGGTCGGCGCCGGCGAGCGGCGCGCCGATGATGCCGCCGAAGGGCACCGCGCCGCCGTTGGCACCGGGAGGGCCCTGGCGCTTCGGGTCGGCGATGAGGATGGCGTTGACGTTGTCGAAGGTCTGCCAGTTCTCGGTGACCCAGACGTGCACCACCCCGGCGCCCAGGGAGTACCCGGCCATCTTGACGTGCTGCCCCGGACACGCGGCGCGCTGGTCGCGGACCAGCCGGTTCAGCTCGTTGACGCCCGCCCGCGTGCTGGCGCCGTTGGGGATCTGGGTGGGGTACCCGACGTGCTGCTGGATGTTGCCGCGGAAGCCGTCGTTGTTCCACGAACTGCCGGTGCCTCCGACGACGATCGTGTAGGTGCCCTCGCACGGGGCGGTCACGCGCGTGGTGGCCGCCTGCGCGGTGGCCCCTTGGGCCACCGTCAGCCCGACCGTCAGCAGGAGTCCGGCCGCGGCGGCGGCGATCCTTCGAGCTTTCATTCGATCCTCCCCACGAGGTCGACCGACCCGCCCGCTCGGTCGCGGCACGCGGTCGGCCCAGGTCAACGGACCAACCGTCGCAGCGGCCGATGACATACCGATGAAGCGCCGCACCCGCCCGGCCGGTCAGACCGCCTCGATGCGCTCCACGATCAGCTCGCACAGCTCGTGGGTGCGCAGCGCGTCGTGGGCGTCCAGGGTCCTGCCCGCGCGCACGGCGTCCAGGAAGGCCAGGACGCACTGCTCGATCCCGCGCTGGCGGGCCACCGACACCCAGTCGCCGCGCCTGCGCACGGTGGGCTGGCCGCGGTGGTCGATCACCTCCGCCAGGTTGCGCACCTCGCGCTTGGAGTCCCCGCCGGAGACCTCCAGCACCTCCTCGGTGGAACCGGAGAGCCGGTTCATGATCCCCAGCGCGGTGAAGCCCTCGCCGGCCAGCGTGAGCACCACGTGCTCCACCAGGCCGTCGCGCACCCGCGAACGGACGTCGACGTGCTCGATCTCCTCCGGGGCCAGGAACCGGAGCACATCCACCACGTGAATGAAATCGTCGAAAATCATCGTCCGCGGCGCCTCGGGAAGCCCTTCGCGGTTCTTCTGCAGCACGATCAGGTCCCGCGGGCGCTCCCTGGTCTGCACATAGCCGGGCGCATGGCGCCGGTTGAAGCCGACCATGAGCGAGCGGCCCGTGCGGTCGGCCAGGTCGACCAGCTTGCGCGAGCCGTCCAGGGTGTAGTCCAGCGGCTTGTCCACGTACACGTCCACGCCCGCTGTCAGCAACTGCTCCACGATCGGCACATGCTGGCTGGTCGCGGCATGAACGAACGCCGCCCGGATCCCGCTCCCGATCAACTCCCCGAGATCGGTGAACCGGTTCCGGGCCGCGATCCGGTACCCGTCCCCGATCCGGTGCAGCTTCGCCCCGTCCCGGGTCATCAACCGCACATCCAGCCCCGGCAAACCGCCCAGCACCGGCAGATACGCCTTCTGCGCGATGTCACCGAGCCCGATGACCCCGACCGGAAGGAGGTCACCGCCAGAGACAGGGATCGAACTCATCGGTTTCTCCACACGTACGCGCCGACACCACCCCCACCTTATTCACCGACGCCACCGCAGTCCGCTCCGGACCGGCCCGTCAGCCCGTCCTGGCCGTCACGCGGTCGAGGGAACCGGCCTTGGCCTGGTCGCGGAGGTCGCGGATGGTCGTCTTCAAGGCCCTGCAGACCTACGGCGACGGCACCATCGTGCGCTGGATCGAGGAGCCCCAGGCCGACCCGAGCCGAAGAACCCGGCGCCCGCGACTTTCCGTTATCGGAACCGGTCGTTCGGATCTCCTGAGTGACACGGCCCGACCGGCCGGACGAGAGGAGAACGGACACGGATGAACACCGACACCGAGCACGAGAAGTCGGCGTCCGCCGAGGAGGGGGATTCCCCCGTGGCCAACCGCTGGGCAGGGCACCGCATCCTCCATGCCTGCTCCCTCGCCCTGGCGGTCGCTGCCATCGTCCTGTTCACACTGCCCGCGGGCGGGTCGTCAGCACACCCGGAACACGCCGGCATGCCAGGCATGGACGGCGGCACGATCGCGCCGCCCGGAATGCCGGGCATGGCGGGGATGCCGGGCATGGCGGGGATGCCGGGCATGGCGGGGATGCCGGCCACGGCGACCGGAGAGGGGCTCGCCACCGAACACGACGGCTACCGCCTCGACTCCGCGACCACGAGCCTCCCCACCGGCCGAGCAGTGACCTACCCGTTCACCATCACCGGCCCGGACGGCCGCCCGGTCACCGACTTCGCCGAAGTCCAGACCAAGCAGCTGCACTTCTACGCGATCCGCTCGGACCTCACCGGCTACCAGCACCTCCACCCCGCCATGGCCCCCGACGGCACATGGACCGCCGACCTCGCCGCCCTCGAACCGGGCAACTGGCGCCTGTACACCTCGTTCACACCGAGCACCGGCCCCCGCAAGGGCAATGAGTTCGTCCTCAGCCGCACCGTGACAGTGCCCGGCCAGAGCACCCCCGTGCCACTGCCCGCAGCAACCGACAGCACCACGACCGACGGCTACACCGTCGCCGTCCAGGGCCCGCTGACCGCGGGGACGCCCGCCCCACTCACCGTCACCATCAGCAAGGACGGCCGGCCGGTCACCGACCTCCAGCCGTACCTCGACAGCTACGCCCACCTCAGCATCGTCCACGAAGGCGACCAGGCGCTGGCCCACCTCCACCCCGCCCCCGTCAAGGCGGACCACGGCGGGCCCACGCTGACCTTCTACGCCCTGCTCGGCGAACCCGGCAACTGGCGGGCCTACCTCCAGTTCCAGACCGCCGGCCGGCTCCACACCGCGGCACTCACACTCCACGTCGCCTGACGCGCCGGCCGCCACGCCGGTGAGCGTTGCCGCACCACGTCCCGCCTCTCGTTTCGGATCCCGTGGCAACCCCGTTGCCCGGGGCGGACAGTGGAATCAGGGGCACCAGGGAAGCGAGATGATCATGGACCGCTATCCGCCCATCGCCGACCACGGACTCGTCGGAGACCTGCAGACCACTGCCCTGGTGTCGTCCCAGGGGGTCGTCGACTGGTTCACGGCTCCCCGGTTCGACTCCCCGAGTGTCTTCGCCGCTCTGCTCGACCATGACCGCGGTGGCTATTTCCTGTTCGCGCCCGAGAGCCGGAACGTCACCTGCAAGCAGCTCTACTACCCGGAAACCGCAGTCCTGGTCACGCGGTTCATGTCGCCGGACGGAGTCGGTGAGGTCTTCGACTGCATGCCACCGGATCGCACCGGCACCCCCACTGACAGGCACGTGCTGCTCCGCGGCGTGCGGGCGGTACGTGGCACGGTGCGCTTCGCGCTGGAGTGCCGTCCGCGCTTCGACTACGGCCGTGCCACCCACCGTCTCGACCTGCAGGACAGTACGGCCACGTTCCGGGCACCGAACGTCACCGCCTATCTGCGGAGCACCTTCCCCCTGCAGCGGGACGGCGACGACGTGCGGGGGTCGGTGACCCTGAGCCCAGGTGAGGTGGCCGCGGCGGCGTTCACCGTCGGCGGTCCCGTTGGTGGCCCTCCACCGCCGGTCACCCCGGACCGGGCGATGGAGCAGTTCTGGGACGTGGTGGACTTCTGGCAGCGCTGGGTGCGCCGCTCCAGCTACCGCGGCCGGTGGCCGGGCATGGTGCACCGCTCGGCCATCACGCTCAAGCTGCTCACCTACGCCCCCACAGGCGCTCCCGTCGCCGCGGCCACCATGGGGCTGCCCGAACAGATCGGGGGTGAACGCAACTGGGACTACCGCTACACCTGGGTCCGCGACGGCTCCCTGTCCGTGCGTGCCCTGCTCGACCTGGGGTTCGACGAGGAGGCGGCGCAGTTCACGTGCTGGGTGGGAGATCGACTCCAGGCCCACGAGGGCGTCGGCGGCGAGCCGCTGCAGATCATGTACCGCGTCGACGGGGACCCCGAGCTGCCGGAAGAGGTCCTCCCGCACTTCGAGGGCTACCGGGGTTCGTATCCGGTGCGGCTGGGGAACGCGGCGGCCGATCAGCTGCAGCTCGACATCTACGGGGAGGCGCTCTATGCCCTGTCGGAGGGGCGTGACGTCACCATGGGAGGCAGCTACCACGGCTGGAAGAACACCGCGCGGACGCTGGACTGGCTCGCCGATTCCTGGGACCGCCCCGACGAGGGCATCTGGGAGACCCGTGGCGGACGCCAGGACTTCACCTTCAGCCGGGTGATGTCGTGGGTGGCCTTCGACCGGGGGTTGCGCCTGGCGAGGGAGTACAGCCGTCCTGCCGACGCCCCTCGGTGGACCGCGGCGCGCGACGCGATCCTGGAACAGGTGATGGAGCGGGGCTGGAACGAGAAGGAGCAGTCGCTCGTCCAGCACTACGGAAGCGATGTCCTCGACGCCTCACTGCTGCTCATTCCGCGCGTCGGGTTCCTGGCGCCCAGGACGGTGAGCTGGCTGTCGACCCTGGACGCGATGGAGCGCAGGCTGGTGTCGGACAGTCTCGTCTACCGCTACGACCCTGCGGCCTCCCCGGACGGGCTGCGGGGTTCCGAGGGCACGTTCAGTCTCTGCACCTTCCTCTATGTCGACGCCCTCGCCCGCGCCGGGCGGATTCGTCCGGCGCGCTATGCCTTCGAGAAGATGCAGACCTACGCCAACCACGTCGGCCTGTTCGCCGAGGAGATCGGTCCCAGTGGCGAGCAGTTGGGCAACTTCCCGCAGGCTTTCACACACCTGTCGCTGATCATGGCCGCCACCACCCTGGACGATGCCCTCGATCAGCAGCGCGACTGAGAGTCAGCCGGGGCCCCGCCCGCCGACCCGGTCGCACAGCGGTTCAGCCGCCGGTGGCGAAGCCGGGGAAGAGGGTCATGCCGCCGTCCACGTAGAGGGTGGTGCCCACCACGTAGTCCATGAGGTCCGAGGCTAGGCCGACAACCGCGTGGGCGATGTCCTCGGGATCGCCGACACGCCCGTAAGGAATCAGCTGCAACAGGTCCTTCTCCGCGTCGGGAGTGGCCCAGGCGTCGCGGTTGATGGGTGTCCTGATGGCTCCCGGAGCAATCGCGTTGACCCTGATCCGGTGGGGCGCGAGCTCCTGGGCGAGTGTCGCCATCATCATCTGCACGCCGCCCTTGGAGGCCGCGTAGTTGACGTGGCCGGCCCAGGGGATGAGCTGGTGCACCGAGCTCATGCAGATGATCTTCCCGGCGGCTCGCGACACCTCGGGGACGACCCCCCGTCGGAGGAATTCCCTGGTCGCCTCCCGGGCGCACAGGAACTGGCCGGTGAGGTTGACGTCCAGCACCTTCTGCCACTGGGCCGTCGTCATCTCGGTGAACGGAGCGTCGCGCTGCAGCCCGGCGTTGGCCACGAGGATGTCGATGGTCCCGAACTCCTGCACCATTCGTGCGATCATCTCGGCGACCTGGTCCTCCCGGGACACATCGGCCTCGTACGCCGCCGCCCGCACTCCGAACCCGGCGATCTCCTCGACCACCTGCTCGGCCTCCTCACGCCCCGCGACGTAGTTCACGACCACGTCGGCTCCGGCGCGCCCCAGGCCGATGGCCGTCGCCCTGCCGATGCCCGAGTTCGCGCCGGTGACCAGTGCCTTCTGGCCTTTGAGCAGCTGCGCGGGAACGACGCCCTGCAGGGCTCCCTGAGTCACGCTCACGCCGGTTCTCCTCCTCCTCGGGCTGACCGCGGGGCCGGTGTGCGTCCTGTGCCCCCTGCCGGAACCGAACCATCCGGAAGTCCGGGCCACACCTCGGGTGCGGGCCGATTGCGCCGATCGGCCGAACACGGCCGACCCCCGGCACGGACGTCGGCGCCGACCGGCAAGGCGGCCCGTTCCCGGTGTGCGGGCGATATGCGCACGGGATAGGCTGACCGACAGGAGGTCGTGATCTCTGAGCGGTTCTACCCGCC
The DNA here is from genome assembly GCF_042734825.1 of Kitasatospora sp. NPDC059648. Classification (NCBI taxonomy): domain Bacteria; kingdom Bacillati; phylum Actinomycetota; class Actinomycetes; order Kitasatosporales; family Streptomycetaceae; genus Kitasatospora; species Kitasatospora sp. NPDC059648. The sequence goes on from NZ_JBHWDU010000012.1 coordinate 105,205, forward strand.
GGTCGCCTCGTAGGCGACAACCGGATTCTTTCTGCGGCGACCCGACGGGCGCGGCGCCCCTCCGCGGTCCGCGGAGGCGGGCGACGGCCGAGTCCCTTTCTCCTCAGCCTTGCCGCGCCTCGCGCGCCGAAACGGCGCCGGCTTCCGGGCCCGCAGCTTGCAGCCCCCTGTGGAGGTCGGGATGCGAGTTGTCGTTGATCTTTCCCGATGCGAAGGGTATGCGCAGTGCGCCTTCCTGGCTCCGGACGCGTTCCGGATGCACGGCGAGGAAGCACTGATGTACGACCCGAACCCCGACGACGCGCGACGCGACCAGGTGCTGCGTGCCGCGGCGGCCTGCCCCGTCCAGGCGATCCTGGTCGACCGGACGGAGGGACGGGACGCACTGGCGGAGGCGGCGCCGTCATGACCAGCGCCGACAACCTGCAAGCCTTCAAGCGCGAGGGCCGCATCGTGGTCGTCGGGGCGTCCCTGGCGGGACTGCGGGCAGCGGAGGCCCTGCGCGGCGAGGGTTTCACCGGATCGCTGACCATGATCGGCGACGAGGCGGGCGAGCCCTACGACCGGCCTCCCCTCTCCAAACAGGTACTGACCGGGTGGGTGCCGGCCGAGAACACCAAGCTGCCGCGCCGTCGCGAGATCGATGCGGAGTGGCTGCTGGGCGTACCCGCCAGCGGACTGGACCTGGCCGGCAACCACGTGCACCTCGCCGACGGGCGCGAGGTCCCCTTCGACCGGGTGCTGATCTCCACCGGGGTCCGGGCCCGGCCGTGGTTCGTCGAGAGCGAGGCGGCTCTGGACGGGGTCTTCGTCGTGCGTACGCGCGAACACGCCGAGGGTCTCCGGCGGGCACTCGCCGCCGGGCCCTCACGCGTACTGGTCATCGGTGCGGGATTCACCGGCTCCGAGATCGCCTCCGTCTGCCGCGAACGGGACATCCCGGTCACCGTCGCCGAACTCGCGCCGGCGCCGCTGGTCGGGGCGCTCGGCGCCGTGATCGGTGAGGTCGCCGCGGACATGCAGCGCGCTCACGGCGTGGACCTGCGCTGCGGTGTCAAGGTCACCCGGCTGGAGGGCGACGCGCAGGGGCGGCTGCGACGCGCGCACTTCGACGACGGCAGCACGATCGACACCGACGTGGCGGTCGTGGCACTCGGGGGCATTCGCAACACCGAGTGGCTGCGGGGCTCGGGGCTGGCCGCGGGGGTCTGGGGCATCGCCTGCGACACGGGTTGCCGCGCCCTCGACCTCAACGGCCTGGTCACGGACGACGTCTTCGCCGCCGGGGACGTGGCACGCTGCCCGAACCCGATCTACGAGTACCGGCTCATCTCGCTGGAGCACTGGGCCAACGCGGTGGAGCAGGCCGAGGTCGCGGCGCACAACATGGTCAGCGGCCAGGCGGACCGCTGGCCCCACCTGTCCGTTCCGCTGTTCTGGTCGATCCAGTTCGGGGTCAACATCAAGTCCGTCGGCGTGCCGACCTTCGCCGACGAGGTGGTCGTCACCCAGGGATCGGTGCCCGACCGCCGCTTCGTCGCCGCGTACGGCTATCGGGGCCGTGTCACCGCGGCGGTGAGCTTCAACAACGCGAAGTGGCTGGACCACTACCGGCAACTGATCGAGACGGCCGCGCCCTTCCCCCCGCCCTGCCCCACCCCCGACCAGCCCGTCGACATGAAACCGGTGCCCGTCGACTTCCCCGGCCCCACTCTGCTCGCCCAGGGCGCCACCGTGGTCGTCACCGGCCACGACCCGAGCGAGCGCCGCGTCACGGCCGTGCACCAGCACCGCTAGGAGGGAAAGCGAGATGACCACGACCGGGACGCCCGACACGCTGGGCCGGATCCTCGACTACTCCTCCCGGGCCGACCCGTACCCGCTGTACGCCGAGCTGCGCAGGACACCCGTGGCCCGGCAGGAGGACGGCAGCTACGTCATCAGTACTTACCGCGAGATCACCGACATCCTGCACGACCCGCACCTGAGCTCGGACACCCGCAATCTCTCCCAATCGATGGCCGGAGCCGAGGAGCAGACCGCCCCGGCGTTCATCAACCTCGACCCGCCCGAGCACGACCGCCTGCGGCGCATGGCGATGCGCCACTTCGGCCCCCCGCACACCCCTGGCCTGGTGGCCGGCATGGATCCCGCCCTGACCAGCATCGTCGGTGGCCTGATCGACGACTTCGCGGGCAAGGACCAGATCGACCTCGTCGACGACTTCGCCTACCCGTTCCCCGTCACCATGATCTGCCACCTGCTCGGCGTACCGCGCGAGGACGAACCCCGGTTCCACCTGTGGGTCAACGGCATCATCGAATCGATCGACTACAACCCCAAGACCGACCCGAAGGAAAAGCTCGACAACGGCATACAGGCCCGCAAAGCCCTGCGCCAGTACCTCGGCGGCCTGGTCGAGCAGCGACACGGCAGGCCGGGTGACGACCTGCTGTCACGGCTGGCCAACGACGACGGGCCCGACGGGCGGATGACCGACGAGGAAATCGTCTCCACCGCCAACCTGCTGCTCATCGCCGGCCACGAGACCACCGTCAACCTCATCACCAACGGCATGCTGACGCTGCTGCGCCACCCGCAGGTGCTGCAGCGGCTGCGCGACCAACCGGACCTGGTCGTGGCGCTGACGGAGGAACTGCTGCGGTACGAGCCGCCCGTCCACATCGTTCCCTGGCGGGCGGCGTACAGCGACGTCACCGTCGCCGACACCGTGATCCCCAAGGGATCCCGGATCATCCTGATGCTGGCCTCGGGCAGCCGAGATCCGAACCGCTTCCACGATCCGGACCGCTTCGACCCCGATCGGCGCGACAACCAGCACTTGGGATTCGGCAGCGGCATCCACCTGTGCTTCGGCGGCCCACTGGCCCGGCGGGAGACCCAGATCGCGCTGACCGAGCTGGTGCGCCGCATCGACTGCCCCAGGCTCGTCGCCGACCCGCCGCAGTACCGGCGCAGCCCCGTTCTTCGCGGCCCGATCCATCTGCCCATCGAGCAGAACGGCAGTTAGCACCGCAGCCGGCCCCGCGCCGCGCCGGGCCGGGCAGCGGCCGCGGCGGGTAGGGAGGGTCAGGCCCCCGCGGCGCCCGCCTCGGCGAGGGAGTCCAGGACCGGACGGATCAGCGGGTGCCCGTCGGCACCGGACCGGACGGCGGCGAAGACCCGGCGGGTGGCCAGGTCGCTGTCCACCGGCCGCACCGCGACCCGGGCCAGGTCCACCCCGCGCAGCGCCGAACGCGGCACGAGGGCGACACCCGAACCGGCCGAGGCCAGGGCGACGACGGCGCGGAAGTCGTCCGAGGAGTGCAGCAGGCGCGGCTGGAAGCCGGCGTGCTCGCAGGCCAGCAGGACCACGTCGTGGCAGGGGTTGCCCGGGTACGGGCCGATCCACGGCTCCTCGGCCAGCGCGGCCACCGCGAGCGGCCCCGACTCGGCGGCCAGCGGGTGGGCCAGCGGCAGGACGGCCTCGAAGGGCTCGGCGTACAGCGGGACCCGGGTGAGCCGGGCGTCGTCGGCGCGCGGGGCGCCCCGGTACTCGACGGCCACCGCGAGGTCGGCCCGCCCGTCCAGCACCATCGGCAGGCTGGCGTCGCCCTCGGCGTCCAGCACCTTGAGCCGTACCCCCGGCGCCCGCTCGGCGAGCAGGCCGATCGCGGGGGCCAGCACGTGCGAGATGCCGGTGGCGAAGGAGGCGACGGTGACCTCGCCCGCGACGCCCGCGCTGTACGCGGCCAGGTCTGCCTCGGCCCGCTCCAGCTGGGCGAGAACCGCGTCGGCGTGGCCGAGCAGGATCTCCCCGGCGGCGGTCAGCCGCACGCCCCGGCCCTCCCGGGCGAGCAGGTGGTGGCCGGTCTCCTGCTCCAGGGCGGCCAGCTGCTGGGAGACCGCGGAGGGGGTCAGGTAGAGGGCGGCCGCCGCGGCGGTCACGGTGCGGTGGTCCGCCACGGCCCGGAGGGTCCGCAGCCGTCGTGCGTCGATCACAGCCCAATTCTGCCAGCGCGCCGCCGCTGACCCGTCCGGGTGAGCCCTCGGGCCCGTTCGACCGGGCCCGAGGGCGGCAGTACCACCGGTGGCGTATTTCCGGCGGAGATCGCTTCGGCCTGTTGACCGTCGCGCTCGAACGGCGCTTGGCTCGGCATCGAGCCGGGCGGGGATCCCCCGACGCCCCGGCCGCGACCTCAGCGGACCGGCAGCGAGACGTCCGCCGGCCCGAAGGCCACCGTGCTCCCCTTCGGCGTCTCGCCGCCGTACAGGTCGTCGTGGGTGCCGAGGACCAGCGTGAGCCGGTGCCCGGCCGGGAGGTCGTACGCGGTGGGGAACAGCGTGACGTCCAGCGGGAAGGGCTGCCCGGCGGGCCGTCCGCTCCAGCTCTGCGGGGCGTGCGCGATCAGCCGGCCGACGCCCAGGGCGTCCGTGTCGTAGAGGTAGGCGACGGCCGTGCCCTGCGGCGCGGAGGCGGTGACGGTGGTGTGCACCTGCACGGCTCCGCGCACGGGGAGGCCCGGCCGGTACGGCTGGGACTGCCGGACGGCGGCGGCGTCGCGGTCCAGCAGCGGCACCAGGGCCGTCGGCGGCTGGTGCAGCCACTGGTCGACCAGGCCGGAGACCAGGACGACGCCGCCGCTCGCGCCGGAGGGCCGGTCCCCGCGCACGGTGGACGTCCCGCCGAAGGTCAGCTGCTCCGTGCGGGAGCTGACCGGGTCCCAGTCCGGGTAGGCCTCGTGCGCGCCGGTCGGGCGGACCTCCAGGTCGACGCCGGTCCGGCTCCCCCCGGTGCCCTTGAGGTAGTGGTCGAGCCACGCGCGGGCGCCGTCCCAGGTGTCGTTGGAGAAGCCGAGCAGGCCGGTGAACTCCTGGCTCGCGTGGTCGCCCGGGCGCAGTTCCAGGCGCTTGGGGACGGTGAGCTTCCGGTAGAAGTCCGTCATCTGGCCGGGGTTGAAGAAGCTGTCGCTCCAGCCGTTGGCGAGGTAGACCGCGGTGCCGTGGGCGTTGATCCGGTCCAGGTAGGTGGCCGGTGAGCGGACGTCCGCCCACTTGACCACCTCGGGCAGGTCGCGGTCGGCGAACAGGTCGTCCAGGGCGGTGGCGAACTCCGGGCTCTTGCGGCCGGTCAGGCCCTCGATCGCGGCCAGCCTGGTGGCGGCCTGGGTGTGCCGGGTCTGCCCGCTGTACAGCGCGTCGGTCAGGTCGGCCCAGCCGCTCAGCGAGGCGACGGCCTTGATCCGCGCGTCGAACGCCGCGCCGAGGAGGGTGAGGCCGCCGCCGAGCGACAGCCCGACCATGCCGACCCGGTCGGGGTCCGCCGGGGTGTGGGCGAGGGCCCAGTCGATCACCGTCGAGATGTCGGCGACGTCCTTGGGCCCGGCCACGTCCACCTCTCCGCCCGATCCCCAGAACCCGCGCACGGTGTACGTCACGACGACGTACCCGGCGGCGGCGAAGCGGTGGCCCTGGGCGACGTACTCCAGGTCGTTCTGCCCCCAGCTCGCCGGCTGCACCACCACCGGGTACCGCCCCTGGGCGTCCGCGCCCGGCGTTCCGGCGGGCGGGGTGAACACGTCGGCCTTGAGGACGACTCCGTCCGCCGCGGTGATGTCGGCCAGCCGGAAGCCGTCGAGGGTCGGCGTGGCGGCACCGAACGCGGGCGCCGCGACGGCGGGGCCGGCCGCCACCGCTCCCGCGCCGAGGCCGAGCGCCGCGACGAGAACCGCGCTCACTGCCCTGTGTCCGCCGGCCCGGCGGGGTCCTGCCATCACGCTCTGCTCCCTTGGTTCACCCGATGTGATCGCGGCGAGCCTAGCCAGCCGACGGTGGCTCAGGGGAGGTGATGATCAGCCAAATTACTGGCCGGTAACCTCGGATGGCGGCGGTGACCCGCGCCACTCACCGCGACGGGGGGGGGGCCGCGGGGGCGGGCCGGCGGCCCACCCCCGAAGCGGGAGGGTGGGGCAGGTGGTCTGGTGGCCGTGCGGCGGCGGGGTCACGATTCGCCACCGCCACACAGGAGTTGATGGCCCGCGGGCCGGTCCGGTTCCGAGCGGTCCGGCCCGCGGGCGGTCTGTGGCGGGGGGGTCACTCCCCCAGCGCGGCGCGGGCGTCCACGAAGGCGGCGACGGCGCGGTCGACGTCCTCGGTGGAGTGCGCGGCGGAGAGCTGCACCCGGATCCGGGCCTGGCCGTGTGGGACGACCGGGTAGGAGAAACCGATCACGTACACGCCGCGCTCCAGCAGGAGTTCGGCCAGCCGGCCCGCCTTCGCCGCGTCGCCGATCATCACCGGGGCGATCGGGTGGTCGCCCGGCAGGATCTCGAACCCGGCCTCGGTCATCCGGCTGCGGAACAGCGCGGTGTTGGCCGCCAGCTTCTCGCGCAGCTCGTTGGACCGCTCGACCAGGTCGAGCACCTTCAGCGAGGCGGCCGCGATCACCGGGGCCAGCGAGTTGGAGAACAGGTACGGGCGGGAGCGCTGGCGCAGCAGGGCGACGATCTCGCGGCGGGCGGCGACGTAGCCGCCGGAGGCGCCGCCGAGCGCCTTGCCCAGGGTGCCGGTGATGATGTCCACCCGGTCCATCACGCCGTGCAGTTCGGGGGTGCCGCGGCCGCCGGCGCCGACGAAGCCGACGGCGTGCGAGTCGTCGACCATGACCATGGCGTCGTAGCGGTCGGCCAGGTCGCAGATCTCGCGAAGCGGGGCGACGTAGCCGTCCATCGAGAAGACGCCGTCGGTGACGATCAGGCGGCGGCGGGCGTCCTGGGTCTCCTTGAGCTGCTGCTCCAGGTCGGCCATGTCGCGGTTGGCGTAGCGGTGGCGGCGGGCCTTGCTGAGCCGGATGCCGTCGATGATGCTGGCGTGGTTGAGCGCGTCGGAGATGACGGCGTCCTCGGCACCGAGCAGGGTCTCGAAGACCCCGCCGTTGGCGTCGAAGCACGAGGAGTAGAGGATGGTGTCCTCCTGGCCGAGGAAGGCCGAGAGGCGGTCCTCCAGCTCCTTGTGCACGTCCTGGGTGCCGCAGATGAAACGCACCGAGGCCATCCCGTAACCCCAGCGGTCCAGCGCGTCCTTGGCCGCGGCGAGGACCTCGGGGTGGTCGGCCAGGCCGAGGTAGTTGTTGGCGCAGAAGTTCAGCACCTCGCCCGGGCGGCCGCCGCCGGTGACGGTGACCGCGGCGCTCTGCGGGGTGCCGATGACCCGCTCCGGCTTGAACAGGCCGGCCTCGCGGATCTCGTCGAGGGTGGCGGCGATGTCGGCGCGCACGTTGTCGAACACAACAGGCTCCTTTGGCGTCAGCGGAGTGCTCAGGCGGTCCAGTCGAGGATGATCTTGCCGCAGTTGCCGCTCGCGGCGTCGTCGAAGGCGGCCTCGAAGTCGGTGGCGGCGTAGCGGCCGGTGATCACCGGGCTGAGGTCCAGGCCGCCCTCCAGCAGCACGGACATCGCGTACCAGGTCTCGAACATCTCGCGGCCGTAGATGCCCTTGATCGTGATCATCGAGGTGACGATCGAGGCCCAGTCGACGGGGAACTGCTCGGCCGGCAGGCCCAGCATGGCGATCTTCCCGCCGTGGGTCATGTTGGCGATCATCGACTGCATCGCCTCGGGGCGGCCGGACATCTCCAGGCCGACGTCGAAGCCCTCGCGCAGGCCCAGCTTCTGCTGGCCCTCCTCGATGGTGTGCTCGGCGACGTTGAGCGCCAGCGTCACGCCGACCCGGCGGGCCAGGTCGAGGCGGTACGGGGACACGTCGGTGATCATCACGCTGCGGGCGCCGGCGTGCTTGGCGACGGCGGCGGCCATGATGCCGATCGGGCCCGCGCCGGTGACCAGCACGTCCTCGCCGACCAGCGGGAAGGACAGCGCGGTGTGCACGGCGTTGCCGAAGGGGTCGAAGATCGCGGCCACGTCGAGGTCGACCGGCACCCGGTGCACCCAGACGTTGGAGGCGGGCAGCGCCACGTACTCGGCGAAGGCGCCGTCGCGGTTGACGCCCAGGCCGACGGTGTTACGGCACAGGTGGCGGCGGCCGGCCAGGCAGTTGCGGCACTTGCCGCAGACCAGGTGGCCCTCTCCGCTGACCAGGTCGCCGATCGCGATGTCCGCGACGCCGGCGCCGATCTCGGCGACCTCGCCGACGAACTCGTGGCCGAGGACCAGCGGGGTCTTGATGGTCTGCTGCGCCCAGCCGTCCCACTTGCGGATGTGCAGGTCGGTGCCGCAGATGCCGGTCCGCAGTACCTTGATCAGAACCTCGCCGGGGCCGATCTCGGGCGTGGGGACGTCCATCAGCCAGAGCCCGGGCTCGGCGTTGTGCTTGACGAGTGCCTTCACGGGCGACGGCTCCTGACGTGCTGATCGGGGACGGCCCCGGGGTGCGGGCCGAAGGGCGCGGTTCGGCCACTCCTGACGGGCGCGTTCCGGCAGGCAGAAATCTGCCTGGTGGGAGGGGGTGCGGTCCATCGAGGAATTCTTAAGGGCGGCCACAGCTGGGCTAAACGATCGTGCCCGAGCTGGGGGCGTGGGCGGCCGCGGCTTGCCGGTGCTCACCCGTCCGGCCGAGCGCGGGGCGCCCTCGGCGACACCGACCGCCCGTCGTTCCCCGGCACATGACAATGCGGCGCCGCCGGGACGGGCCATGCGGGTGGGGGTTGGGTCCGTTCGGGCCAGCCGGTCCGCCACCGGCGCGCGGGCCCCCGCCGGCGGAGCTTACGGTGGCGACGCTCCCCTGCGGCCCGTGGACCAGGCGCTCCGGGCCCTTCGCCCCAGAGAGGCGCCCGACACATGACCAGGACCCGACGGCCACGCCCGGCCGCTCCCCGCACCGCCGGCCGCGCGGCCGCCGCCCTCGCCCTGACCGGCCTGCTCGCCGCTGCCGGCTGCTCCGGCGGCGGCGAGCCCGCCCAGCGGGGCGGCGGCCAGGCGGTCACCGCCGAACCGGCCGCGCTCAGCCAGTCCCCGGGCGCCGGCGGCTCGGGCTCCTCCTCGGGCAGCGCCTCCAACGCGGTGGTGGCGCTGACCCCCGCCGTCACCGGCCAGCTGGACGACGCGATCCAGCGGGTGCGGAAGCAGGCGGGCGTCCCCGGCATCTCGGTCGGCATCATCACGCCGGGCGGCACGTACCAGAAGTCCTTCGGCGTCGCCGACAAGGCCGCCGGCACGCCGATGGACCCGGGGATGTCCAGCCGCATCGGCAGCGAGACCAAGACCTTCACCGCGACCGCCGTGCTGCGCCTGGTGGACCAGGGCAAGGTCGGCCTGGACGACCCGATCTCCAGGTACGTGGACGGCGTCCCCGGCGGCGACGGGATCACCGTCCGCCAACTCGGCGAGATGCGCAGCGGCCTGTTCCCGTACACCTCCGACCCGGGCTTCGTGAACACGTTCGTCAACGACCCCAACCACGTGTTCACCCCGGACCAGCTGCTCGCCTACGGGTACAAGCACCCCGCGGTGTTCCCGCCCGGGTCCAGGTTCCAGTACAGCAACAGCAACTACATCCTGCTGGGCAAGCTGATCGAGAAGGTCAGCGGGCAGTCGGCCGGCGACTTCCTCCGGGCCCAGGTGTTCAGCCCTGCCTCGGTGGGCAAGACGAGCTTCCCCGGCGACGCGAAACTGCCCGACCCGCACGCCCACGGCTACACCAACCAGACGCCCGACGGCTCCGTCCAGGACGCCACCGGCTGGAACCCGTCCTGGGCGTGGACGGCCGGCGCCGTCATCAGCACCCTGGGCGACCTGGAGAGCTGGGCCAGGACCGTGGCCACCGGCTCCGTCATCAGCCCGGCCAGCCAGACCGAGCGCATGAAGATGCTGCCGACCGGTGACCCGAACGTCAGCTACGGCTTCGGCCTGTTCGACAACAACGGATGGATCGGCCACAACGGCTCGATGCCGGGCTACGAGAGCGTGGCGGTCTACATGCCGGACGCCCGGGCCACCCTGGTGATGCTGCTCAACACCGACGTGAGCTCCCAGGGGCAGGAGCCGTCGACGCTGTTCGCGCACGAGATCACCAAGATCATCTCGCCGAAGCACGTCTACGCACTGCCCGCGGAGACCGCCTCGCCGTCGGCCCCGGGCCCGGCCTCCGGTTCGCCCTCCGGCTCCCCGACCCGCGGCGGCTCCAGCGGCTCGCCGACCGCACTGCCGACCAACACGGCCTCGACCGTCCGGACCTGATCCCCGGGCTCCCGCGACAGGGGCGGCCCGGCTCAACCGGGTCGGGCCGCTTCCGCTGGGCGGTCCGTCAGATTCCCAGCACCTCGCGCAGGTCGTACGAGACCGGCTCCTCCAACTGCTCGTAGGTGCAGCTCTCCGGCGTGCGGTCCGGCCGCCAGCGGCGGAACTGCGCGGTGTGCCGGAAGCGGCTGCCCTCCATGTGGTCGTAGGCCACCTCGACCACCCGCTCCGGGCGCAGCGCGATCCAGGAGAGGTCCTTGCCGCCGGTCCAGCGGCTGACCGCCCCCGGCAGCCGGCCCTCCGCGTGCGCGGACTCCTCCGCCCAGGCGCCCCAGGGGTGCTGGGAGAGGTCCTCCATCCGGAACGGGGCCAGTTCCTCGACCAGCTCGCGGCGGCGGGCCATCGGGAAGGCCGCGCAGACCCCGACGTGCTGGAGCCTGCCCTGTTCGTCGTGGATGCCCAGCAGCAGCGAGCCGACCACCGGCCCGCTCTTGTGCTCGCGGTAGCCGGCCACCACGCAGTCGGCGGTGCGCTCGTGCTTGATCTTGTACATGGTCCGCTCCCCCGGCCGGTACGGCTGGTCCAGCGGCTTGGCCACCACCCCGTCCAGCCCGGCGCCCTCGAACTCGGCGAACCAGTTCTGCGCGAGCTCGCGGTCGGTGGAGGCCGGGGCGGTGAACACCGGGTCCTCCGCCCCGGCCAGCGCCGCCTCCAGGGCCGGTCGGCGCACCGAGAGCGGCTCGTCGACGAGCGGGTCGTCACCGAGGGCGAGCAGGTCGAAGGCGACGAAGGAGGCGGGCGTCTGCTCGGCGAGCAGCCTGACCCGGCTCGCGGCCGGGTGGATCCGCTCCAGCAGCTCCTCGAAGCGCAGCCGCCCGTCCCGGGCGATCACCACCTCGCCGTCCAGCACGCAGCGCGGCGGCAGCTCCCGCCGGAAGGCCTCCACCAGCTCGGGGAAGTACCTGGTCAGCGGCCTACCGGTGCGGCTGCCGAGTTCCACCTCGTCGCCGTCGCGGAAGACGATCGTGCGGAAGCCGTCCCACTTGGCCTCGTACTGCATCCCCGGCGGGATCTCGGCCACCGGCTTGGCGAGCATCGGCGCCACCGGCGGCATCACGGGCAGGTCCATGAGCCCAGCCTCGCGCCAACGGGCTCGGGGCGCGCGCCGGACGCCGCGCCCTTACCGTGAGGGGCATGGGCTCAGCCGTCGAACTGGAAGTCGCCGGGCGCACCGTCCGGCTGTCGAACCCGGACAAGGTCTACTACCCCGAACGCGGCTTCACCAAGCTGGATGTCGCGCAGTACTACCTGGCCGTCGCCGACGGCGTGCTGCGCGGACTGCGGGACCGGCCCACCACCCTCCAGCGCTTCCCGGACGGGGTCGACGGCGAGTTCTTCTACCAGAAGCGGGCGCCGAAGGGCCTGCCGGACTGGCTGCCCACCGCCCGGATCAACTTCCCCAGCGGCCGCTCCGCCGACGAGATCTGCCCCACCGAGCCGGCCGCCGTACTGTGGGCCGCCAACCTGGGCTGCCTCACCTTCCACCCCTGGCCGGTCCGGCGCACCGACACCGACCACGTCGACGAGCTGCGCATCGACCTCGATCCCCAGCCCGGCACCGGCTTCCACGACGCGGTCCGCGCAGCCCACGAACTGCGCGCCCTGCTGGAGGAGTTCGGGCTGCGCGGCTGGCCCAAGTCCTCCGGCGGGCGCGGCCTGCACGTCTACGTCCCGCTGGTGCCCGAGTGGACCTTCACCGACGGCCGGCACGCCGTGATCGCCCTCGGCCGGCTGCTGGAGCAGCGGATGCCCGGGAGGGTCACCACCGCCTGGTGGAAGGAGGAGCGCGGCGAACGGATCTTCGTCGACTACAACCAGATGGCCCGCGACCGCACCATCGCCTCCGCTTACTCCCTGCGCGCCCGCCCCCGCGCCACCGCCTCCACCCCGCTGCGCTGGGAGGAGCTGGACGACGCCGCACCGGAGGACTTCGACCTGCGGACGGTGCCCGTCCGCTTCGCCGAACTCGGCGATCTCAACGCGGAGATGGACACCCACGCGTACCGGCTGGACGGCCTGCTGGAGGTGTACGGGAAGCAGCTGCACGACGAAGGCCTCGGCGAACTCCCGTACCCGCCCGACCACCCGAAGGCCGCGGGCGAACCGACCCGGGTCCAGCCCAGCCGGGCCCGCAAGAAGCCCGCTTAGAAGCTGCGCGGACAGGGCGGCTGGTCATGGCCGGCGGTGGAGCGTCCGTCCGAACGCTGGACGGTCCAGGCCTGGAGGATCCGACTACGCGCAGTGATGTCGGCGACGCCGTGGAACCGCTGAATTAGCACTCCGCTGTGGTGGAAGCCGGGATCGTCCAGTTCCATGGCGTGAAGTCGGCCCGGCGCGCGGTTCCGGCCTTTCGACCGACCCGTTTCTCCGGACCGCTTCCCGCACCCGCCGTGCGCCTCTCAACGCAACCGGCGCTCCACAAGTCCCGCTTGTCGATCCGTGAATCGTTCTCTCATCCCGTGGTCGGCCATGGGGAGGGGATGACTGATCCCCGGTGGCGGTAGCGCGTGGTGCCCACCTTCGCCGGGCTGAACAGTTCCCGTTCCTCACTGGCCGGCCACCAACCCCCGCCGCAGAAGCGCCGGCGAAGGTCCTTCCAGTTCATCCGGGGGTGCTTCCTTCGCAGCCACCAGATGACCCGCCCCCAGACATACGAGGTCAGGTACTGGAAGGTGGCGCTGGACACTCCCGGCCGGAAGTAGGCGCACCAACCCCGCCAAGATCCCCGACAGAGTCAAGCTCAGTACTCCGGTGCGACTTCGTGATTTCGCGTGACGCTCTACGAGCCTTTGGTGAGCAACTTCGCCAGGCGGTCTGCGAATTCGGTGAGCCAGTCCAGTTGTGGTCCGCTGCGGGCGATACGGAAGCCGTGGCGGCGCCCCCAGAACGCAGCCTGTACGGCATGGAACTGGGCCCATCGCTGGACGCGTTCACGGTCGAGTTCCGCTGCTTCGGCGAACACGTCCAAGATGCGGTGGACGGCCTTGCTCGGGTCGTCCGCTTCGAGGAGCGTCAGCGCGCGTGACTTCAACAGTGTGCCGCCGTCGTAGGCGGGATCTCCCGCGTACCCCTTGGGGTCTACGGCCAGCCATGGCTCGCGGCCGGCGCGCAGGATGTTCCGGGCGTGGAGGTCGCCATGTATGAGGGTGTCCGGCTGGACCCGGCCCAGTTCCCGGACGGTCGCCACAGCGGCATCCACCACCTGGCGCGGCAACGGATGTGTCAGCTCCTCTGCGTCCCTGCGCAGCTGTTCCTCCCAGGCATCGGCCTGCTCGCGCAGCCGGGGCAGGCCGGACGGTGCGGGGATGGCCAGGCGGCGATTGAGCCACCCGGCAACCGCCACCACCTCGTCGCCGTCCGCAACCTCCGCCAGGGTCGCAGCCTGAACCCGCTCCAGCAGCATCGCGAACCGCTCGTCGTCGCGCTCATGCAGCAGGACGGCGCCGCGCCCGGCCCACGCCACGAACGCGTCCGGCTCATGGGCGTTGCCGGGATGCGGAAACGACACTTTCAGCACAGCGGTCTCCTCAGCCCGCCGTCGTGCCGGGACGATGACACCAACGCCTCCGTGCAGGACCTTGCCATCCGGCACGCACTCCCAGCGCCCCAGTAACTCCTCCACGATCCCGGGCAGCTCGGCGAGCCATTCAGCCCCGGCCTCCCCCTCGCGCTCGATGGTGCTCCGTGCGAACTCCTCTGGCATGGCGATCATCTCGGCACCCTATGCGCCGGCCCACCTCAATGACCAAGTCCGAGACAGGTATGTTCTGATCTTTTTCGGATAACCCTTGGGAGCGGGTAACCCCGCCGCTGTCGCCCGCTCCTGCGCGACATCTCCAGTCCGGCCCCATACAGGCCCGTTTGCGGCTTTATCGGGGCGGCTGAGATTCCAGGTACGAATCTCAGCCGCCCAGATTCCCGCTTGAGACTACGTGTGGACCGCCGGGTAGCCCCAGGAAAGCGAGGAGTTCACGCTGGTGCAGTATGCGTAGCTCCAGGAGTCACTGCCAGTCGCAAGCCACGGCCCGTACACAATCGTGCCGTTGTTGCATATGGCTACGGCTCGGAAGGCTATACCTCCGACTGCGGTTCCGCAGTTGGTCCCGAACGTATTGGAATCCTGCCAATTGACGCAGGCGCCAGAGCTTGCACTCGCCGGAGTGGCGGCGAATCCTCCGAGCATAAGCGAGGCCGAGGCAACTGCCACCGCAGTCAGGGCGCGCACCTTGCGCATCAAGTCTCCCATCGACGCGAAATCGGCGCTGTGCGGCAGTCCGATTTCAATCTGTCATGACAATAAACAGATCCTCTCCTCCAGGGCCTACAAACGTCAATCGGGATAAAGGCCGTCGACATGCGCACATATGAACCAATTGCCAACTTCAAACCAGGGCAAAGTTCATAAACTTGCATTGAAACCATGACAGTTGCCACACGCCGCAGCCACGACCCACGACGCCTCGCCGAGCCCTCCACCAGATAGATCACGACGTCACACTGGAGTATCGGCCGGGCCGGACCGGACCAGCGGCTGCCGTTCCGGCGCTACCTGCTGGCACATCGGCGCGCACGGTGATCAACTGGGGCGGACAACTCACCTGGGAGAGAACGGATATGGGCATACGGGGTCTGGCGGAGATCCTGGCGGACGCGGCGGGCGGGGTGTTCCCGCCGCCGGACGGGTCGGTCACGGTGGTGCCGCAGCCGTCGCCGCGCGAGGCCGGGGTGGCGGCCTTCGCGGCGCACGCCGTGGTGTTCACCGACGAGGACCCGGACTGGGTGCGCGAGACGCTCGCCGCTGCCCCCGGCGACCCGCTGTCCGCGCCGCTCTGCCCGCCCTTCCTCACCGCCTTCGCCGAGCGCACCGGGCGGACGGTCAACAACATCGACCTGCTCACCGTCGCCGACCGCCTCCCCGGCGCCCCGCCGCTGCCGCTCACCCCGGTCGGGGACCGCAAACACCCGCGGGTGGTACGGGCGTTGCGCTACCGCGAGGACGTCCGGGTGTACGAGACCGACGGCGGCGTGCTGATCCTCGGCCGCGGCGTGGCGGGCCGCTGGGAAACCGCCGTCGAGGTGGACCCGCACGCCCAGGGCCGCGGCCTGGGCCGCGCGCTGGCCGTCGCCGGCCGCCACCTGCTGCCCTCCGGCGGAACCGTCTGGGCCCAGCAGGCCCCCGGCAACGCCCCCAGCGTCCGCGCCTTCCAGGCCGCCGGCTACCGGCCGATCGGCGCGGAGGTCCTGCTGGTGGCCGGACGGCCGTAGGCCCTCACCGCACCAGCACCCGGTCGGCTCCGAGGTCGTACCCCAGGAACGGCGCATCGCCGCCCTCGACCCACGTGGGCACCGACCTGCCGAGCCGCCGCCCGATCGCGGCCAGGAAGCCGCACAGTGCGTCCAGCCCTTCCTGGCCGTCGAGTTCGGCGACATCGACGTCGAAGTCGATCCGCCGCGCACTGCGGAACCGGAACACCACCCCGACCCCCGGCCCCGGCCGCACGCTCAGCACCGGCTGCGCGGGGCCGCGCGGCCGGAACAGCACCTCCTCGGCCCGCGGCAGCGCCGTCTCGAAGCAGCCCACGACGAAACTGCGGGCCCAGCCCCGCTCCACCACCAGGTCGAGCACGGCCTGCCAGTCCGCCACGGTGGTGTCCGCGACCCACCCGTCCGGCAACCAGCCGTCCCGGCACGGATCGAGCAGCCATGCGGCGTGGTCGCCCCAGCGCAGCTCAGCCATCCCGCTCTCCTGCCCCCGGCGCGGTCCACAACAGCCGGACCCGGTCGGCCGCGATGTCGTACCCGAGGAACGGCTCCCGGGTGTCGCCTTCGAAGTACATCGGCACCGACTTGCCGAGCCGGCGCCCGATCGCGGCGAGGAAGCCGCAGAGGACGTCCAGCCGCTCCTGGCCCCGCAGTTCCCGCAGGTCGACGTCGAAGTCGACCTGCTCCTCACCGAGGAACCGGAAGATCGCGCAGACCTCCGGGTCCGGCCACACGCGCAGGTTCGGGCACTCGGCGCCGGCCGGGCGGGACAGCACGGTCGCGGCCCGGGGCAGCGGCAGCACCGCCTCGCCCTCGGAGTACTCGAAGGCCCAGCGCTGCTCCACCACCAGGTCGAGCACCGCCTGCCAGTCCGCCACCGTCGTGTCGGCGACGTACACATCCGGGAGGCAGCTCCCGTCGGACGGATCCAGCAGCCACGCCACGTGGTCGTCCCAGAGCAGGTCGGGCATGCCGCCATCCTGCCGTCCAGGACGCCTCCCGCCGAGCGGTTTTCCGGCGGCGACCTCCGGGCCGCTGACCTGCGGGGGCACCGCGACCATCGTCAGCCGGCTTCGGGCGCGATCGCCCGGACCACTCCTACCCCCGCGCGCCCGCCGGGGCGAGGTCGGCGATGGTGCGGACCGCGTCCGCGATCTGGGCGTCGGTGAGGTCGCCGCGGGCCGTCAGGCGCAGCCGGGAGATGCCGTCCGGAACGGACGGGGGGCGGAAGCACCCGACGGCGAGGCCGGCGCGGAGGCAGTCGGCAGCCCAGGTGACGGCGACCTCGGGGCCGGGGGCCCGGACCGAGACCACGGCCGCGTCCGGTTCGCAGGCCCGCAGGCCGGCGGCGGTGAGGCGGGCGGCGAGGGTGCGGGCCACCTCGCGGGCCCGGTCGGCGCGCTGGGGTTCGGCGCACAGCAGGCGCAGGGCGGCGAGGGCGGCTCCGGCGGCGGCCGGGGCGAGGCCGGTGTCGAAGATGAAGGTGCGGGCGGTCTCGGTGAGGTGGCGGATCACCCGGCGCGGGCCGAGGACGGCCCCGCCCTGGGAGCCGAGGGACTTGGAGAGCGTGACGGTGGCGACGGCGTCCGGCTGCCCGGCGAGCCCGGCCGCCGCCAGCGCGCCGCGCCCGCCGGGGCCTAGCACGCCCAGCCCGTGGGCGTCGTCCACCAGCAGCGCGGCGCCGTGCGCCCGGGCGGCCTCGGACAGCCCGGGCAGCGGTGCCGCGTCGCCGTCCACCGAGAACACCGAGTCGGTGACCACCAGCGCCCGTCGCCGCGCCCGCCCGGCGAGGACCTCGGCGACGGCCGCCGGGTCGCTGTGCGGGGCCCGGTGGACGTCGGCCCGGGCGAGCCGGCAGCCGTCGATCAGCGAGGCGTGGTTGTAGGCGTCGGACACGATCAGGGTGTCCGGGTCGGTCAGCGCGGTGAGCGCGGCGAGGTTGGCGGTGTACCCGGAGGAGAACACCAGCGCGGCCTCCGCCCCGCAGAACTCGGCGAGCTCCTGCTCCAGTTCGGTGTGCAGCGCGGTCGTCCCGGTGACCAGCCGCGAGCCCGTCGCCCCGCCGCCCCACCGCAGCGCGGCCTCCCCCGCCGCGCGGGTCACCACCGGGTGCCGGGTGAGCCCCAGGTAGTCGTTCCCGGCCAGGTCCAGCACCTGGTCATCCGCCCGACGGCTGCGCAGCCTGCGGGTCAGCCCGGCGTCGGCGCGCAGCTCGGCGGCCTCGTCGAGCCAGTCGAAGACGTGCGCCGGAGCGGGCCCGGCGGCGGTGTGCGGTGCGGAGGTGAGCGGGAGGGTCATGCCCGGCACTCTGGCACGCCCCGCGAGACTCGGGCAATGTGCGACTCCGCACAGCGTGGGCGGGGCCTTCTTGTCGTCGTTCACTTTTTGTTTACCCAATGTCAATCGAAGAAACATTGAATATTTCCCCGCTCGCTATTTCTTCGATCATTCTGGCGATAGGTCCCATCGCATCGGCAACGATTTCGGGTACGCTCCATGCCGATCTACACCTGGGGGTGGGGCACGTGACAGACCTCGAATTCGAGCGTCGAATGAATCCTTGGCTCTTCGACTCGACGACAAGGGCAATCTGACCGAAGCGGCCAAGAAGCAGTTCCCGGACCTGGCCGGCAGCAACGCCGCCCCGGTCTCGCTGAACCCGGCGGGCGGCGGCGCAGCCGTGACGGTCAACACCGGGGTGCTCCAGCAGGCCGCCCAGAACGCCTTCGCGCTGCGGGACTCCGTCAAGTCCGAGTGCAGCCAGCCCGGCGACCACGTCGCCGCCGCGGCCGGCGCACTGAAGGGGTGGTCCCTCGGCGGCGCACTCACCGGCTCCTGGGGCACGTGGTCGAGTCAGGTCGACTCCCTGAAGGGCACCGTGGGCGACATGGGCACGAACCTGCAGACCACCGCCCAGACGTACGACAAGACCGAGCGCGACATCCACGCCGGCTTCGACAAGGCACAGGGCGCGAAGAGCTAGCCGCAGCACAAGCGGGGGGAAGCAGCACGATCATGGTGACATTCAGCCAGCTCCAGCAGGTCGACCTCAGCAGCCTCGACTCGGCGGCGGGCGACTTCGAGGCCCTGGTCCGCAAGTGGGACCTCACCCAGCGGATGCAGAACGAGGTCATCGGCACCATCACGCAGTCCGGCTGGCACGGTGACGCCGCCGGCCTCGCCAACGCCAAGCTCACCTGGGCCCGCGACCAGATCCACGCCGCCTTCGAGGAGGCCTCGGCGCTGGCCAAGACCCTTCGGGACGCCCACACCGAGATCACGGCCGCCAAGCAGGACCTCGCCAATGCCCTGCACGACGCCACCGCGGCCGGCCTCACCGTCAACGGCGAGGGCGCGGTGAGCTGGCCCGCGCCCACGACCGAGGAGGACAAGCGCGACCCGGAGTACGGCAGGAGCTGGAAGGCCAAGGCCGACTCCGCGGCCAAGGCCATCGGCGACGCGATCGACCTCGCCACCGAGGCCGACCTCGACGCCGCCAGGGCCCTGGGCGACGACACCGGCGGTGACGGCACCGCCTTCAACGCCAATCCGGCCGGCGGCATCCCGGAGGAGGAAGCCAGGATGGCCACCTACATCCTCAGCCTCGGCGACAAGGCCACCGACGCGCAGCTCAAGAACCTCCAGAACATCCTGGACCACTACAACCAGGACCCCCGCTTCGCCAGCAGCTTCTACGGCGGCCAGGACCCGGCGACCTTCCTGGCGAAGTACGGCGCCATGGCGCAGAGCGGGGACTACGCCAACAGCCCGGCCCGCAGCGCCGCCGTCAAGGGCATCCAGAAGGACCTCGGCCTCACCCTGGCCACCGCGACCGACACCAAGCAGCCGTTCCACGTCTCGGACGCGTGGGAGACGAGGTTCCGCGCCGCGGGCGCCAAGCAGATCCCCGTCCCGCCGGGTGCCGACCCGGCGCACAGTCCGTACGGCTACCAGATCATGTCCAACCTGCTGCGCAGCGGGAAGTACGATCCGCACTTCCTCGACCCGATCGCCGCGCACGTCACCCAGCTCACCGAGGAGAACCCGGGCCGCTGGCAGGCCGTGGCCTACAACAACAGCTACCCGTTCACCGAGCTGAAGTTCATCGGGCAGGTCGACAAGGACGGCAACGTCACCAACCTCAACCCGATGTCCGGCGTCCTGGACGCCCTCGGCCACAGCCCCGACGCGGCCACCAAGTTCTTCCACGACCCGGTGACCATGTACAACCCGGACGGCACGGTCAAGAGCACCGGCGGCGACAACAACTACGTCAAGCTGTTCACCACCGGTGGGGAGAACTCCCTTCTCAACGACATCAGTTACCCACTGCGCCCGCTGGAGACCAAGCCCGACCCGGGCCAGGTCACATCGCTCGGGCACGCCCTGGAGGCCGCCACCACCGGCCGGGCCTGGGACGACACCACCGGCAAGTACCCGCCGCACACGGCGGAGATGAACGACGTGATGGGGAAGGTCGTCGATCGCTTCGGTACCGGCGACGGGCCGAACATGCTGCGCGGCGGGCCGCTCGCCAACCTCAACAGCAGCATCGGCAACATGGTCGCCAACCACATCGGGGACGTCGAGAACTCCCTCGACGGGCCCGGCCCGAACAGCGGCGGCCCGAACGCGCGGCTGTCCGTGAACGGCGTCCCCGCCTTCCTCAACCACGACAACACCGCCGTGCTGCTCTCCACGGTCGGCCGGAACACGGACGCGTACGCCACGATCGCCACCGCGCAGCAGGCGTACCAGTCGGCCCAGATCCAGCAGGTCATGCTCCACCCGGAGCTCCACCCGGACATGGCCACGGCGATCGAGAACGTGACCATGCCGGGCGGACAGGTCGCCGGCCTGATCACCCACGCCATGTCGGACGAGATCCAGCAGAACCACGCGATATCCGACAAGGCGATCAACGACGCGATCGACTCCAAGAAGGACATCGCCAAGACGGTCTGGGACAACAGCGGCGGCATCCTGGTGGACAAGGTCCCCAAGGTCGGCAGCATGATCAACGACGAGGTCGGCAACATCATGACCCAGGTCGCCGACAGCTACCACGTTGACACCACCAACCAGGGGCGGGACGAGGCGCACAAGACCACCGGCGCGACGGTCCAGGGCTCGCAGCAGGCGGTCGTCAACGCCGTCGAGAACGCGGGCCGTGACGCCGGACTCGACCAGAACCGAGTGGACGACCTGGCCACGCGCGCCAAGCAGACCATCACCCAGGGCTGGTCCGCCGGCCACGACCTCTACGACCCGACGATGGCCTCGAAGGTGTGATGAACCATGGTCGACACCGCCCATCTCATTCCGCGCTCGCCCGATGACCCGCCGCCGTCACCCTCGCGGTGGCGGCGGGCCCTGCCCTGGCTGGGGGGCGTCCTCGCCCTGACCGTCGTCGTGGGCGGCGGGCTGTGGGTCTGGAAGCCGTGGCGGTCGCAGGAACTCCCGCAGAGCGCCTGCTGGTCGGCGCTCTCCAAGGACGACCTGAAGCCGCTTGCCGGGAAGTACGGAAAGGCGACCCAGCAAGGCGCGGCGCGGCTCCAGACGCCCGCCGTACCGGATGATCCGGCGAACCGCAGCGACACCTGCTTCCTCGACTGGTACCCGGACGGGGGCGACGGCAGCCGCACCTTCCTCTCCGTACAGGTCGACCCCGCCCTGGACGGGATCGACGCCGATCGCGCCAAGGCCTCCGCGGGGGGCCGCCCCGTCGCCACGTTGGACTTCGGATCCGGCGCGGCGGGACTGGCCACCACCGAGACGAGCCAGCGCGTTCAGCTGTACGTGCGCTGCGACTTCCAGGCGCCCCAGGGCCTCAAGGCCACGCCGTACGTCCGGATCGACGTCGGCGGCAACCTGATGGACGGCGCCTCGCCGGCGAAGGCCCGCCAGGCGTACGCCGACATCGCGCTGAAGATCGCGCGGGTCGCCGCCACGGAGTACAAGTGCGGCAACCAGGTGCAGCTGCCCGCCACCGCGCCCGCCGTCCCGGAGCTCTCCAAGAGCTGAGCCGCGCTCTTCCGCGCGGCCGATCGCCGCCCCGAGCCCTGTCCGGGCCTCCGGGCTTTGCCCGGGGTGGCGGCGAGCAGGCAAGATAGCCGGGTGACCCTCCTTGATCTGATGCCGAAGCCCGCCACCCCCGACGCGCTGTACGAGACGTTCGCAGCCTGGGCGGAGGAGCGCGGGATCACGCTGTACCCGGCGCAGGAGGAGGCGTTGATCGAGCTGGTCTCCGGGAACAACGTGATCCTGGCGACGCCGACCGGGTCGGGGAAGTCCCTGGTGGCGGCCGGCGCACACTTCGCGGCGCTGGCGGAGGGGCAGCGGACCTTCTACACCGCGCCGATCAAGGCGCTGGTGTCGGAGAAGTTCTTCGACCTGGTGAAGATGTTCGGCACCGAGCAGGTCGGCATGATGACCGGCGACGCGAGCGTCAACCCGACCGCGCCGATCATCTGCTGCACCGCCGAGGTGCTGGCCCAGATCGCGCTGCGGGACGGCGCCAGGGCCGACATCGGCCAGGTGGTGATGGACGAGTTCCACTTCTACGCCGAGCCGGACCGCGGCTGGGCCTGGCAGATCCCGCTGCTGGAGCTGCCGCAGGCGCAGTTCCTGCTGATGTCGGCGACGCTGGGCGACGTCCGCCGCTTCGAGGAGGACCTGACCCGCCGCACCGGCCGCCCGACCACCGTGGTGCGCAACGCGACCCGCCCGGTGCCGCTGTTCTACGAGTACCGCCGCACCACCATGCACGACACCCTGGAGGAGTTGCTGCAGACCGGCCAGGCGCCGGTCTACGTCGTGCACTTCACGCAGAAGGAGGCGGTGGAGCGGGCGCAGTCGCTGATGAGCATCAACATGTGCTCGAAGGCGGAGAAGGACGCCATCGCCGACCTGATCGGCAACTTCCGCTTCACCACCAAGTTCGGCCGCAACCTGTCCCGTTACGTCCGCCACGGCATCGGCGTGCACCACGCGGGCATGCTGCCGAAGTACCGCCGGCTGGTCGAACGCCTCGCCCAGGCGGGCCTGTTGAAGGTGATCTGCGGCACCGACACGCTCGGTGTCGGCGTCAACGTGCCGATCCGCACGGTGCTGTTCACCGCCCTGTCGAAGTACGACGGCCAGCGGGTGCGGATCCTGCGCGCCCGGGAGTTCCACCAGATCGCCGGGCGCGCGGGCCGGGCCGGCTTCGACACCGTCGGCCAGGTGGTCGCCCAGGCGCCGGAGCACGTGATCGAGAACGACAAGGCGATCGCCAAGGCCGGGGACGACCCCAAGAAGAAGCGCAAGGTGGTGCGGAAGAAGGCGCCGGAGGGCTTCGTCGGCTGGACCGAGGAGACCTTCGACAAGCTGATCGCCGCCGACCCCGAGCCGCTGGTCTCCCGCTTCAAGGTGAGCCACGCGATGCTGCTGTCGGTGATCGGCCGCCCGGGCAACGCCTTCGAGGCGATGCGCAAGCTGCTGACCGACAACCACGAGGACAGGGCGGCCCAGCGCCGCCACATCCGCACCGCGATCGCGATCTACCGCTCGCTGTTGGAGGGCGGCGTGGTGGAGCGGCTGCCGGAGCCGGACGCCGAGGGCCGGATCGTCCGGCTGACCCTGGACCTCCAGGAGAACTTCGCGCTCAACCAGCCGCTGTCCACCTTCGCGCTGGCCTCCTTCGAGCTGCTCGACCCGACCTCGCCCTCGTACGCGATGGACGTGATCTCGGTGGTCGAGGCGACCCTCGACGACCCGCGCCAGATCCTCGCCGCCCAGCAGAACAAGGCGCGCGGCGAGGCCGTCGGCGAGATGAAGCGGGACGGCATCGAGTACGAGGAGCGGATGGAGCGGCTGCAGGAGATCACCTACCCGAAGCCGCTGGAGGAGCTGCTCACCCACGCGTACGACGTGTACCGCCGGGCGCACCCGTGGATCGGCGACCACCAGCTCCAGCCGAAGTCCGTGGTCCGCGACCTGTACGAGCGCGCGATGACCTTCTCGGACTACGTCGGCTTCTACGAGCTGGCGCGCACCGAGGGCATCGTGCTGCGCTACCTGGCCGGTGCGTACAAGGCGCTGGAGCAGACCGTCCCCGAAGACGTGAAGACCGACGACCTGAAGGACGTCATCGCCTGGCTCGGCGAGCTGGTCCGCCAGGTCGACTCCAGCCTGCTGGACGAGTGGGAGCAGCTGGCCAACCCGACCGAGGCGGCCACCGCCGAGGTCACCCTGGACGACAAGCCGGCCCCGGTCACCGCCAACGCCCGCGCCTTCCGGGTGCTGGTGCGCAACGAGATGTTCCGCCGGGTCGAGCTGTGCGCGCTGGAGCACTGGGACGAACTCGGCGAGCTGGACGGCGAGTACGGCTGGGACGCGGACCGCTGGGCGGACGCCATGGACGGCTACTGGGACGAGTACGACGACCTGGGCACCGGCCCGGACGCGCGCGGCCCCAAGATGCTGATCATCGAGGAGGAGGACTCCGCCTGGAAGGTCCGGCAGATCTTCGACGACCCGGAGGGCGACCACGACTGGGGCATCAGCGCCGAGGTCGACCTGTACGGCTCGGACGAGGAGGGCCGGGCGGTGCTGCGGGTGACGGCGGTGGACCGGCTCGGCGGCTGACCTCCCGTCGGGAACGCGGTTGAGTGACCGTCAAAAGAGGCCCGGCGCTAGCGCGCCGGACCCCTTGGCGTTTGTCACATCCAGACAAACGGCTGACCCGCCGCGTAAGACAGCGCCCGGGTGGCCTCGTCCAGGTTCGGCTCGCCGCCGGAGGCGGTCGGCGTCGGGGTGGACGGCGCCGGGTTCGAGGAGGCGGTGTCGGCCGGGCGGGCGTCGCCGGGGCGGGAGCTGGTGACGGTCACGTAGTGGCCGACCGCCTCGACCCGGGCCTCGCTGCCCGGCTTGGCGCTGCCGGCGGACGGGGCGGCCGCGAAGTTGGTGTCGGCGAGGATGAAGGCGACCGCGCCGGGCTTGCCGCGCAGGGTGTCGGCGGCCCTGGCGGCAGCGGCCTGATCGGCGAAGCGCAGCAGGGTGACGCTGCTGCGCACCGGGTGGTCGACGCCGGTGAAGCTGACGATCAGGTAGGCCTGGCAGCCGCTGTCCTTGAGCAGCTCCTGGGTACGGTCCTGGAGCACCTCGTCGCACTTCTCGCCCTGCCGGATGCCGCCGCGCCGGGCCTTGTAGCCGGCGACCTCGACCGGGCGCTGGGCGGGGAACAGGTTGCCGGCGTTGAGAGCCTCGGGGTCGGTGGTCGGCGGCGGGTTGCCCACCACCGGGGGCGTGCGGGCGGAGTCCTTGGTGGAGGGGCCGAGGCCGGGTATGTAGTCGCCGGGCATCGGGCGGGTGATGATCCATCCACCGGCCGCGACCACGCCCACCATGACGACCCAGCCGACCGCCCGGCGGCCGGTCAGCCGTCGGCCGCGCCTGCTGCGCTCAGTACCGTCGGCCGAAGTTCCCGCGGCTGAGATCCCCTCGGCGCCCCCGCCGGTCCACTGTCCTGCCTGGCCGTCCTGGCCCTCTCCCGGAGTCGAGGTGCGCTCCCCCTGCGTGGTCATGGCGCAGATTCTAAGCACCCTCCGGGTGGCCTGGGTCACGGGGTCGGGGGTTGTGGATCTCCGCCCCGCACGCCACTCCGCACACCCCTCTGCTACCCGCCAGTAACCAGGCTTCCGGCCCCCCGTCAAGCGCGTGACCAGCGCCGACGCCGTGAGCTTCGACACTGTGGCAATCGGCACATCCTTCCGGGGATCTTCTGGTGGGTTTGCTCTGGCGCCGTTCCGACGCCAGCAGGCAGGATCGCCCCATGGATCTGCTCGATACCCTCACCGCCAAGGGCCTGCGCGGCGAAGTCCCGACCCGCGAGGAAGCCCTCGCCGTCCTCGCCACCACCGACGACGAGCTGCTCGACGTGGTCGCCGCGGCCGGCAAGGTGCGCCGCCGCTGGTTCGGCCGCCGGGTCAAGCTCAACTACCTGGTGAACCTGAAGAGCGGGCTCTGCCCCGAGGACTGCTCCTACTGCTCGCAGCGGCTGGGCTCCAAGGCCGAGATCCTCAAGTACACCTGGCTCAAGCCGGAGCAGGCCGCCGACGCCGCCCGCGCCGGGGTGGCCGGCGGCGCCAAGCGGGTCTGCCTGGTCGCCAGCGGCCGCGGCCCGACGGACCGTGACATCGACCGGGTCACCGACACCATGGCCGCCATCAAGGACGCCGACCCCGAGGTCGAGATCTGCGTCTGCCTCGGCCTGCTGTCCGACAACCAGGCGGAGCGGCTCAAGGCGGCCGGCGCCGACGCGTACAACCACAACCTCAACACCTCCGAGAACACCTACGGGACCATCACCAAGACCCACACCTACGCGGACCGGGTCGACACCGTGCAGAAGGCCCACGGCGCCGGCCTGTCCGCCTGCTCCGGTCTGATCGCCGGCATGGGCGAGAGTGACGAGGACCTGGTCGACGTGGTGTTCGCGCTGCGCGAGCTCGGCTCGGACTCCGTCCCGGTCAACTTCCTGATCCCGTTCGAGGGCACCCCGCTCGCCAAGGAGTGGAACCTCACCCCGCAGCGCTGCCTGCGCATCCTGGCGATGGTCCGCTTCGTCAACCCCGACACCGAGGTGCGGATCGCCGGCGGCCGCGAGGTGCACCTGCGCTCGATGCAGCCGCTCGGCCTGCACATCGCCAACTCGATCTTCCTCGGCGACTACCTGACCAGCGAGGGCCAGGCCGGTCAGACCGACCTCGACATGATCAAGGACGCCGGCTTCGAGGTCGAGGGCGCCGGCGAGGCCACCCTGCCGCGCCACCGCGCCGACGTCGCCGAGGCGGCCGCGGCCGGCTCCTGCGGGACGGCCGCTTCGGCCTGCGGCAGCGGCGGCGGCTGCGGCCCGTGCGGCGGGCACTCCCACCCGGAGCCCGCGCCGGTCGAGGAGGGCACGGACGAGGAGCTGCGCAGCGACCTGGTCAAGGTCCGCCGTCGCGGCGCCGGCACCGAACTCGCCCCCAACGCCTGACCGTTCGGCACCGTTCGGCGCCCTCAGGCAGCCGCCGTCGGAACACTTCGGAGAGACCTCACCATGCCCCAGCTGTCCGCGGACACGCTGCTCGCCCTCGACCGGGCGCACGTCTGGCACCCGTACGGGCCGATGCCCGGGACCGTCACCCCGTACGTGGTCGAATCCGCCTCGGGCGTCCGGCTGCGCCTCGCGGAGCCCGTCGCGGACGGGCGGCGCGAGCTCGTCGACGGGATGTCGTCCTGGTGGGCCGCGATCCACGGCTACCGGCACCCGGTGCTGGACGAGGCCGTGCGCGAGCAGCTGGGACGGATGAGCCACGTGATGTTCGGCGGGCTCACCCACGAGCCCGCCGTCCGGCTGGCCGCCCGGCTGGTCGAGATCACCCCGGAGCCGCTGCAGCACGTCTTCCTCGCCGACTCCGGCTCGGTGGCGGTCGAGGTCGCCATGAAGATGTGCCTGCAGTACTGGCAGTCGACCGGACGGCCGGAGAAGCGCCGACTGCTCACCTGGCGCGGCGGCTACCACGGCGACACCTTCCACCCGATGTCGGTCTGCGACCCCGACGGCGGGATGCACCACCTGTGGGGCGGGGTGCTGCCCGGGCAGCTCTTCGCGCCCCAGCCGCCGGCCGGCTTCGACGCCCCGCTCGACCCCGAATACGCCGCACGCTTCGAAGAGTTGATGGCACGTCACGCCGACGGGCTGGCGGCCGTCATCGTCGAACCGGTGGTCCAGGGCGCGGGCGGGATGCAGTTCCACTCCCCCGCCTACCTGCGGATGCTGCGCGAACTCTGCGACCGCTACGGCGTGTTGCTGGTCTTCGACGAGATCGCCACCGGCTTCGGCCGCAGCGGCGCGCTGTTCGCCGCCGGCCACGCGGGCGTCTCCCCCGACGTGATGTGCCTGGGCAAGGCCCTCACCGGCGGGTACCTGACGCTCGCGGCCGCCCTGTGCACCGGCGAGATCGCCGACGGGATCAGCCGCGGCGAGGTGCCGGTACTGGCCCACGGGCCGACCTTCATGGGCAACCCGCTGGCCTGCGCGGCCGCCAACGCCTCGCTGGACCTGCTGCTCGGACAGGACTGGGCGGTGCAGGTCAAGCGCATCGGAACCGGGCTGGCCGAGGGCCTGGCCGCGGCCGCGGACGTGCCGGGCGTTCGTGACGTGCGGGTCCAGGGCGCCATCGGCGTGGTGCAGTTGGACCACCCGGTGGACGTCCCGGCGGCGACCGAGGCGGCGGCCCGCGAGGGCGTCTGGCTGCGCCCGTTCCGGGACCTCGTCTACACCATGCCCCCCTACGTGACGGAGGACGAGGACGTGGCACGGATCGCTGCCGCCGTGACCGCCGCGGCGGTGGCGGGATGAGCGCGCGCATCCTGTTCGTGACGGGCACCAACACGGACGTCGGCAAGACCGTCGCCACCGCGGCCGTCGCCTCGGCGGCGCTCCGGGCCGGGCGGAAGGTCGCCGTGCTCAAGCCCGGGCAGACCGGCGTGGCCCCCGGCGAGCCGGGCGATGCGGCCGAAGTCTCCCGGTTGGCCGGTGAGCTGACGGTACGTGAGCTCGCCCGCTACCCCGAGCCGCTGGCCCCCGACACCGCCGCGCGGCGGTCGGGCCTGCCCTGCCTCTCCCCCGCCGAGGTGGTCACGGCCGTCGCCGACCTCGCCGCCGGCCACGACCTGGTCCTGGTCGAGGGCGCGGGCGGACTGCTGGTCCGCTACGACGACCGGGGCCGTACGCTCGCCGACCAGGCCCGGGCCGTCCTGGACGCCGGCCTCCCGGCCGAGGTGCTGCTGGTCGCCTCCGCCGGGCTCGGCACCCTGAACATCGTCGCGCTCACGGCGGAGGCCCTCGCGGCCCGGGACCTCCCGCTCGCCGGCGTCCTGGTCGGCTCCTGGCCGGCCGACCCCGGCCTCGCCGAACGCTGCAACCTCGCCGACCTGCCGCGCTCGGCCGGTGCCCCGCTGCTCGGCGTCCTGCCGGAACGGGCGGGCGCGGCAGAGGGCTTCGCCGGCCTGGCCCGCGCTTCCCTGGCTCCCGAACTGGGCGGCACCTGGGACGCGGAGCACTTCGCACACGTCCACCGGCCGGAACCGGGCCCGCGTCCCCCGAAGGTGTGATCCCGGCGCCCGAACCGTGCGGGGTGCGGTACCGGCTCAATACCGTTCCAGGTATGACAGACGGGCTGACCGTGGACGAGGCCCTGCGGGCCTTGGCCGCCCTTGAGGCGGCGTGGAAGGACGACGACGAGGCCCTGTCCGCCCTTGCGGCGGGCGGGGCCGACGAGCGGCCGCTGCCGGCGCTGGTCGCCGCGTACGGCGAGCACGCGATGGACACCCTGATGGCGCTGGCCTTCGGCCTGCGGTCCAGCATGAGCGACGAGGAGATCGCCGAACTCTCGGACGCCGTCAGCGCCAACATCGGCGCCCGGATGAGCGCCCTGCTCACCCAGACCCTCAAGGCCTGGGGCACGGTCTCCGCCCCGGACGACCTCTCCGTCACCAAGATCATCGCCCACACGGTCATCGACGCCATGCGCGCCGTCACGGAGGACCCCAGCAAGACCGAAGTCCTGCCCCTGCTCGCCACCTTCCGCAACTACGCCCTCAACGGCGTCTGAGACACCTGCGGTTCCGGCGCGGGCTTCGAGACCTCTCGAACACCCCCCCGCAGTGTGCGCCCCCACCCCCCATCTGGGGTATAAAATACACAACATACGCAGCCGACGAAAGTATAAGAG
>NZ_JBHWDU010000012.1:134490-141654 GCF_042734825.1 Kitasatospora sp. NPDC059648
GTTTTTTTTTTTTGTTGGTTTTTTTTTTTTTTTTTTTTTTATTTTTCACAGCGTACGCGTTCACGGGGGGCGCGTGGACGGGGGGGTGGGGGTGGCTTTGTCCCTGCCCCCCCCCCCCCCGCGCCGCTGTGTGCGCCCCCTCGACCATGCTGCGGCCAGAGCGAATTCCGGCTGTGCCGGGTTCCTCCCCGGCGCCTCGACTCCCTGCACGCTGTTCCCGCGCAGGAGTCGGCCGGGCCGACTTCCCGTGCGGCGCCCCGTCGGCACCGGCCCCTTCTCTTCGGACCCCGTTCGATATACGGTACACAACGCTTGTTACGTACCCGGCAGGTCGGCGCGACGGTGCGCCGTATCCCCCTCTGGAGAGTCCGCTGTGACCGATCCCGCCCAGCCCACCGCGTCGACCCCGCCCATCAAGTACCGCAAGAACGGCCTCACGCGCGGAGTGACCGAGGAACTCGCCGAGAGCATGAAGCACGGCTGGGCCGACACCGAGCGCCACGCTCTGGAACCGATCCCGCAGGCCGCCCACACCGAGCGCCGCCGGGCCGCGCTGTCCGCCGCCTACCCGGGCGAGCTGCTGGTGGTCCCGTCCGGCAATGCCAAGGTGCGGGCCAACGACACCGACTACCCGTTCCGCCCCTCCTCCGACTACGTCTACCTGACCGGCGACCAGTCCCAGGACGCCGTGCTGGTCCTGGAGCCCACCGGGGACAGCGGCCACCGGGCCGTGCTCTACCTGCGCAACCGCTCCGACATCGAGAGCGGCGAGTTCTGGCTGGACGGCCACGGCGAGCTGTGGGACGGGCGCCGCAACAGCCTGACCGAGAGCGAGCGGCTGTTCGGCCTGCCCTGCCGGGACGTCCGCACCGCGCGCGCCGACCTGGCCGCGGCCACCGCCCCGGTCCGGGTGCTGCGCGGGCACGACGCCGGGGTGGAGGAGACCCTCCGGGACAGGTCGACCGCCGAGCGGGACGCCGAGTTCGAGGTCTTCCTGTCCGGAATGCGCCTGGTGAAGGACGAGTTCGAGATCGCCCAGCTGCGCCACGCGTGCGAGGCGACGTCCCGCGGCTTCGAGGACGTGGTGCGCGTCCTCGGCACGGACGCCGCGACGCCGGAGCGGCTGATCGAGGGCACCTTCTTCGTCCGGGCCCGGCTGGAGGGCAACGACGTCGGCTACAGCACCATCGCCGCCGCCGGCCCGCACGCCACCACCCTGCACTGGGTGCGCAACAACGGCCAGGCCCGCCCCGGCGACCTGCTGCTGCTCGACGCCGGCGTGGAGACCAACGAGCTCTACACCGCCGACGTGACCCGCACCCTGCCGGTCTCCGGCCGCTTCACCGACATCCAGCGCAAGGTCTACGACGCGGTGCACGCCGCCCAGGAGGCCGGCATCGCCGCCGTCCGGCCGGGCGCGGACTTCCGCGACTTCCACCACGCCGCCCAGCGCGAGCTCGCCGAACACCTCACCGCCTGGGGCCTGTTCGGCGACCTCACCGCCGACAAGGTGTACGAGCTGGGCCTGCACCGCCGCTTCACCCTGGCCGGGACGGGCCACATGCTCGGCATCGACGTCCACGACTGCGCCCACTCCCGCACCGAGGAGCACGTCGACGGCACGCTTCTGCCGGGCATGGTGCTCACCGTCGAGCCGGGCCTGTACTTCCAGGAGAACGACCTGACGGTGCCGGAGGAGTACCGCGGCATCGGCGTCCGGATCGAGGACGACATCCTGGTCACCGAGGACGGCAACGAGAACCTCTCCGCCGGCCTGCCGCGCGGTTCCGAGGAGGTCGAGGCCTGGCTGGCCCGCCTGCGCGGCTGAGCCCCGAGGACGGCGGACCTGCGGCCCCCGGGCACCCGCTCCGGGGGCCGCGCGCCCTCCGTCACTTCAGCTTGCCGAGCGCGGCGGCCGTCCGCCGCACCGCGTCCACCACGTCCTCGGCCGGGCGGGCGGGCGGTGAAGCAGAGCCGGAAGAAGCCGGGCGCGGCGTTGTGCATGACCCCGCCGGGCAGCAGGGTCATGGGTGTCGGGACGTGGATGGCGAGGCATGGGTGCGGGCCGGCGGCGGGCGCGTCGCGGCGGAAGGTCCTGTCGCCGTCCGCAAGCGGCCTGACCGAGCGGGGTCAGGCGTGCTCGCCGCCCAGCGGCTTGACCCAGCGGCTCCACTGGGGTTCGGGCCGGTAGCCGGCGGCCTGCCAGGTGCGGTGGCCGAGGGCGTTGTCGTCGAGCACCATCGCGTCGGCGCGCCGGCCGCCGAGTGCGACGAAGCGCTCCTCGGCGGCGGCGAGCAGGGCGGCGCCGATGCCCCGGCGGCGGTGCCCGGGGTCGACGGCGAGGCGGTAGAGGTGGCAGCGCCAGCCGTCCCACCCGGCGATGACGGTGCCGAGCGGGGTGGCCGGGTCGTCCGCCGCGGCGGCGACGATCAGGCAGTCGGGGTCGCGGGCGAGCAGCGCGGCCACGCCCGCCGCGTCGTCGGTGATGCTGGTGCCCTTGGCGGCGCGGGCCCAGAGGGCGAGCAGGGCGGGTATCTCCCCGGGCACGGCGGCGCGCAGCACGATCTTCCTGGTCATGTCGGCCTGTCTAGCAGGGCGTTCGGCCGCACCGCCGGCAATTCCGCGCCGTGGACGGCGTGGTGGGCGGTCAGCCGAGGCGCCACACGGTGGTGGTCTTGACCGAGGCGTCCTCCAGGTCCGCCACCACCGGCACCTGGTAGGCGGCCACGGCGGTGAACCGCTCGCGGGGCAGGTAGGCACGGCCCGGATCGCCGACGATCACGGTGGCGCCGCGGGCGGCGGCCCGTTCGAGGAAGGGCAGGAAGCGGGCGGCCATGGCCCGTTCGTAGAAGACGTCCCCGGCGAGCACCACCTCGGCCGGGGCGCCGTCCCCGTCCACCAGGTCGACCAGCGCACCCTCCACCCGTACCCCGTTGGCCTCGGCGTTCAGCTCGATCGCGGCCACCGCGTAGGCGTCGATCTCGGCCGCGCGCACCTCCGTCGCCCCGCGCAGCGCGGCCGCCACCCCGACCAGTCCGGATCCGGCGGCGATGTCCAGCACCGCGCGCCCGTCGACCAGTTCGGGGTGGTCCAGCACGTAGCGCGCGACCGCCACCCCGCCGGCCCAGGCGAACGCCCAGAACGGCGGGGGCAGTC
Source organism: Kitasatospora sp. NPDC059648 (assembly GCF_042734825.1). Taxonomy (NCBI): domain Bacteria; kingdom Bacillati; phylum Actinomycetota; class Actinomycetes; order Kitasatosporales; family Streptomycetaceae; genus Kitasatospora; species Kitasatospora sp. NPDC059648. The sequence continues at coordinate 137,647 of NZ_JBHWDU010000012.1, forward strand.
CGTCCCGGCCGCGCTCGCGCTCGGTGGTCTCCCACAGCGCGATGGCGTCCTGGGCCATGTGCAGGCGGATCTCGGGCACGAAGGGAACGGGCGTCAGCTCCGTCTCCCGCCGGATGAAGGCGGGGTCGGCGTCGGCTCGAAGAGTTCGCAGCTCACTCGGCATGCCCGCAGCATAGGGCCTGCGGGGCACGCCGCCCGCCCTGGTGGCCGGCGGAGCCCGGACCCTCAGCCGTCGACCGCCAGCGGGATCGCCGCGGTGAGCCGGGCGCCGGTCGGGGTCGGGGTGACGGTGAGGGTGCCGTGGTGGTGACGGGCGATGTCGCGGGCGATCGGCAGGCCCAGGCCGGTGCCGCCGTGGTCGCGGGAGCGCGCGTCGTCCAGGCGGGTGAAGCGTTCGAAGACCCGCTCGCGGTCGGCGGGCGGAATGCCGGGGCCGTCGTCCTCCACGTCCAGCAGCGCGAGGCCGCGCGCCGGGTCGGTGCCCAGGCGCACGTGCACGGTACCGGCCGCGTGGCGCTCGGCGTTGTCCAGCAGGTTGGTGAGCAGTCGGCCGAGCCAGAGCGGGATGCCGTCGACGGCGACCCCGGGGGCGAGGTCGGTGGTGCGGCGGTGCGGGCCGGACGGGCGGGCGAGGACGGTGGTCGCGACCAGGTCGGTGAGGTCGATCCGCCGGCGGGGGCGGTCGTCGGTGCCGCCGGCGTCCAGCCGGGCGAGCAGCAGGAGGTCGGTGGCCAGGTTCTGCAGCCGGTCGGTGTCCGCCAGGGCGCCGTGCACCAGCTCGGCGCGGACCGCCGGATCCGGGTGGGTGTCGGCCACCTCCAGCTGGGTGCGCAACACCGCGAGGGGGCTGCGGAGTTCGTGCGAGGCGTCGGCGATGAACTGCCGCTGTCGGCGGCCGGAGGCCTCCAGCCGGTCGAGCATCGCGTTCATGGTGGCGGCGAGCCGGGCGATCTCGTCGGCCGTGCCGGGTTCGGGGACACGGCGGTGCAGGTCCTGCCCGGTGATGGCATCGACCTCGGCCCGGATCGCCTCCACGGGGCGCAGCGCCTGCCCGGTGACCTTCCAGGTGACCACCACCCCGGTGAGCAGCAGCAGCGGGCAGGCGACGGCCAGCCCGGCCTGGGTGATGTCCATGGCCTCGTCGGCGGCTCGCAGCGAGGCGCCCGCGTAGACGGTGACCGGCCCGTCGGCGGTGTCGGCGGTGACGGCGGCGAGCCGCTGGCGGTGGTGTTCGAACAGCGGGTCGACCTCGTCGGTGGTGTGCGAGCCGGTGCGCCGCGCGGTGGTCAGGGCGGGGCGGCCGGCCAGGTTGGGGCTGGCGGCGAGGACGGCGCCGCGGGCGTCGACGACCTGGAGGAAGTCGGTGCCGTGGGCGGGGTGCAGGACGGGTGCCAGCCGTCCCTGGACGGCGAGTTGGGCGACCGACTCGGCCTGCTGGCGGGTCGCGGAGGCGGCCGAGGCGACCAGGTCGGCGCGCACGGCGACGAGCAGCCCGGCCCCGGCCAGGGCGAGTGCGGCGGCCAGCACCGTACCGGCCGCCGCGGTGGCCCGGGCCCGTACCGTACGGGGGACGAACCGGCGCAGCGCGTACGGCGGTTGCGGGCGTCGGCGGAGGACGTGCCGGAGCTGCGGGGGTCCGGGCACCTCAGCCGCCCGCCGGGTCGAGGCGGTAGCCGGCGCCGCGCATGGTCTGCAGGGCGGCCCGGCCGAAGGGCGCGTCGATCTTGCGCCGCAGGGCGTGGACGTGCACCTCGACGATGCTCGGGTCGGCGTCGTGGTCGGCGTCCCAGACGTGGTCGAGGATCTCGCGCTTGGAGACCACCGTCCCGGCCCGGGCGGCCAGGTGCTCCAGGATCGCGAACTCGCGGGCGGTCAGGTGGGTGGGGGTGCCGGCCCGGGTGCAGGTGCGGGCGTTGGCGTCCAGCACCAGGTCGCCGAGGGTGTGCAGCCGGGGGCGCTGCCGGTCGATGCGCCGGTGCAGGGCGCGCAGCCGGGCGAGCAGCACGACGAACGAGAAGGGCTTGGCGAGGTAGTCGTCGGCGCCGGTGTCCAGGGCCTCGGCCTCGTCCCACTCGCCGTCCTTGGCGGTGAGCATCAGGATGCCGGCCCGGCAGCCGCCCGCGCGCAGCCGGGCGCAGACGCGGTAGCCGTTGAGGCCGGGCAGCATGATGTCGAGGACGACCACGTCGTAGGGGTGGCGCTCGGCGAGGGCGAGGCCCTCGGGGCCGTTGTGGGCGGTGTCGACGGTGTGTCCGTCGGCCTCCAGTCCGCGCCGCAGCGCGGTGGCCATCCGGTGTTCGTCCTCCACGACGAGTATGTGCATCCGTTCAGGGTGCCAGGCTCACCTGAGAGGGCCGGACCCGGCTTAAGCGCAGGTTCAGGTACGGTCCGCCATGATCGCCGGGCGCGGCCCGGGCGGTACCGGGCCCGGCGCTGAGCGCAGCAGCCGCACGAGGCAATCCGAGGCAAGGAGTACGCCCGATGACCGACCCCCTGTCGTCCACCACCCCGCAGGCCGGCACCCCGCTCACCGGCGAGCAGCCGGAGGTCGCGGAGGTGCCGCCGCTCTCGCCCCGGCGCCGGCGCGCCGAGCGGCTGCGCGCCTGGGCGGGCGGACGGGAGCGCCGGATAGCCGCCTCGGTGGCGGCGGTGGCACTGCTCGCCGGGGGCGGGCTGGCCGTCGCCGCGGCGGCGCACGAGGGCCACGGGGAGCGCGGGCGCGGCCACGAGCACGGGTACCGCGAGGCAGCGGCCCGCTCCGAGAACGGCCACGGGAACGAGGACGGGAACGGGCAGGGGAACGGCCACGGGAACGGACAGGCGCACGGCAACGGCGGCCGCCACGGAGGGCAGCAGCACGGCGGGGCGCCCGCCCCGCTGCCCCCGTTCGCCGCCTCCGCCGCCCTGGAGAAGGCCCAGGCCGCCGTCCCCGGCGGCCGCGCCGAGTCGCTGCACCGGGTCACCGCGCAGGGTGGCGGCGCCGCCTGGGCCGTGACGGTCGTCGGCCAGGACGGCGTGCGCCACCTGGTGACGGTGGACGGCATCGACGGACAGCTCACCTCCAACACCGTCGTCGACGGCTCGGAGGGCTGAGGTGGCCCACTCGTACGCGCCGATCGCGCCCGGCCCCGCCACGCCCGGCCCCGCCACGCCCGGTGACACCACGCCCGGTGACACCACGCCCGGTGACGTCCGGGCCGCCAGCAAGGTCCCCGTGGTGGACGGCTGGTTCTGGGTGGTGAAGGTACTGACCACCGGCATGGGCGAGACCCTCTCGGACTTCCTCGCCAAGACCTTCGACCCGGTGCTGGCGGTGGCCGCCGCCGGGCTGCTGCTGGCCGTCGCCCTCCTGGTGCAGCTGCGCACCCGCCGCTGCGTGCCCGGGCTGTACTGGGCGGTGGTCGTGCTGGTGAGCGTGTTCGGCACGATGGTCGCCGACGTGGCGCACGTCGCGCTCGGCGTCCCGTACGCGCTGTCGGCCGGTGCGCTGGCGGCGGCGCTGGCGGCGCTGTTCCTGCTCTGGCACCTGGTGGAGGGCTCGCTGGCGATCGACCGGGTGATCGGGCTGCGCCGGGAGCTGTTCTACTGGGCGGCGGTGCTGCTGACCTTCGCCCTCGGCACCGCGCTGGGCGACCTGACGGCGGCCACCCTCGACCTCGGCTACCTGGTGGCCGGCCTGGGCTTCGCGGTGCTGATCGCCGTTCCGGCGGTGGCGGCGCGGGCCCGCTGGGTGGGCCCGGTGGCCGGGTTCTGGTGGGCGTACGTGCTGACCCGTCCGCTGGGCGCCTCGTTCGCGGACTGGCTGGGCGTCGGCGCCGACCGCGGCGGCCTCGGCCTGGGCACCGGCCCGGTCAGCCTGGCCCTGGCCGTGCTGATGGCGATCGCCCTGGCCCTGTCCGCGCGGACGCGCCGCCGGACGGCTGGACTCACCGGCCACTGACCGTCTACATTTCTGTAGACGTCGGAGGCGCACGGCATCACCCCCCGGACAGCCCTGCGCCACCGATC